>JBBSJZ010000351.1:0-6715 GCA_038256795.1 Pirellulales bacterium
ATTCCGCAACCCGCAACCGCCGCTGGCGGGGCCGCGAAGGAGCATCCCGCCGCCGCGACGATTCCGCCACTCTTGCTGCGTGACTTTCATCCAAACAGCCAGCTGGTGGTTGCGACACACCCGAAGCATCGGGCAAAGTACCCTGCCGTTGATGTGCATACGCACTTTTTTTACAAAATGCGTCACAATGCCGAGGCCCTCGATGATTTCGTCGCCACGATGGACGACACCGGCATCAACGTTTGTGTCTCGCTCGATGGCCAGCTCGGTAGCCAACTGGAGGAACACAAAAAGTATCTTTGGACGGACTACCGGGATCGCTTCGTCATTTTCACCAACGTCGATTGGCGCGGCACGGGTGCGACGGATGATCCGTCCACTTGGGCATGCCAAGAACCGCGATTCGCCGAGCAGACTGCGGTCAAGATTCGTGAAGCGGCAGCGGACGGCGTGAGCGGTTTAAAAATCTTCAAACAGTTCGGACTCGAGTACAAGAACCCTGACGGCTCACTCATCGCCATCGACGATCCTCGTTGGGACCCGATCTGGAGCGTGTGCGGTGAAGTCGGAATTCCGATCATCATCCACACCGCCGATCCCGCCGCCTTCTTCGATTCGATCGACGCGAACAACGAGCGCTACGAAGAACTCAGCCGTCATCCGAACTGGAGCTATCATGGCGATGCGTATCCGACACGGATGCAGTTGCTCGAAGCGCGTAATCGGGTGATTGAGCGGCATCCGGGGACCCAATTCATCGGCGCTCACATTGCGAATCACAGCGAGAATTTGGCCGTTGTCGCCGGTTGGCTCGACAAGTACCCCAACCTGTGGATCGAAACGGCGTCGCGAATCAGTGAACTGGGGCGGCAGCCATTCACGGCACGCGATTTCTTGATCAAGTATGCCGATCGATTGCTGTTCGGCACCGACGGTCCCTGGCCCGAGCAGCGACTTCGCTTCTATTGGCAATTCTTTGAGACGCACGACGAGTATTTTTCTTACAGCGAAAAGCTGCCGCCGCCCCAAGGCCTTTGGAACATTTATGGCGTCAACCTACCGGACGAAGTATTGAAAAAGTTGTACCATGCCAACGCCATGAAATTGATCCCCGGTGTCGCCGAGCGAATGAATGCGACCAAGGATTCAAGGCCATCCGGTGGTCAGTGAAGTCGCGCCCAAGTCATCCTCAAAGCTCTGTCCCTTTCCAGACCCTCCCAGCTCCCAGCTCCCAACTTGACTGCATCATCCTCAGCCGAGTTCGCCTTTGTTTGCTGTGCTCATGGCGCCGAACCGGCCGTGAAGCGTGAGGTGTCCGACCAGGGTTGGCGGCTCGCATTCTCGCGGCCTGGTTTCGTCACGCTCAAACGAGAATCGGCTCCGGCGGAGCTGCACGGTCAACTGCCGCATGGCATTTTCGTCCGCACCGCCTCGCATTCGATGGGCCAAGTTCGTGCCTCCACCGCCAGCGGTTTTGGTAGCGCTGACGAGATGCTGGCGATGTTGCTGGATCGAATGACCCAGTCCAACGAATCGGCTCGCCCGTTTGACCAGCTCCATGTTTGGCCCAAGGACCGCGCCGCGATCGGCCGCTTCGATTTCGAGCCGGGTGTGGATGAAGTTTCGCGGGCGGTTGGCGAAGAAGTCTTGAAACACCTCGGCGATCGATTCGTCCGTTCCCACACGATGAACGTGGTCGCCCAACCGGGCGAGCGGATTCTCGATGTGGTTCTCGTCGAACCGACGCATTGGTTCGTCGGTTTCCACGAAGCGACCACGTGGCCGACACGCTGGCCGGGCGCCGTCCAGCCGATGGAGTTGGCGGAGCCGCCCGTTTCGCGAGCCTATTACAAGGCCGCGGAGTCGATCCTGTGGAGCGGATTCAACATGAGACCGGGTGAACAGGCGATCGAGATCGGCAGTGCTCCGGGTGGGGCGTGTCAACGATTGTTGGAACTCGGCTTGAAGGTGACCGGAATCGATCCCGCCGAGATGGACGAATCGATTTTGAGTCATCCTCGCTACACGCACATCCAAGCTCGCGGCGGAGACCTGGCACGGCGCGAGTACAGCGGTGCGAAATGGTTGCTTGTCGATACTATCAGCAAGCCCGAGCAGACTCTGCAAATCGTCCAGAACATCGTCACGAACCAGCACAGTGACCTCGTCGGGCTGTTGATCACCCTCAAGATCGGCGACTACGCGTCGGACGAGCGGATCGAGAGCTGGCGCCGGACCATCGAGAGCTGGAACGTTGCCGATATTCGTATCCGCCAGCTCGCACGGAACCGCTGCGAAGTCTGTTTCGCGGTGACCATCCCGCCGTCGGCATAACCGAGAACGACGGAAGAATCGGCCGCCGTGTGAACTCAGGTGTGAAAATCGAGTTCTAAATGATGCCTCGGGGCGTTGACGCCGCGTCAAGATTTGCGAAACTCTCGCATCTGCAAGAGAGAAATCTCGCACGACAATAGCGGCCGTGGCGAAACTGGCAGACGCGCAAGGTTGAGGGCCTTGTGGGAGTTAATCCCGTGGAGGTTCGAGTCCTCTCGGCCGCATCGACGAAACCCCCGTGCTTCACGGGGGTTTTTTATTGCATGAAGCTGGCGACCCATTCCGCACGTACCGATGCAAGTGCCGTGACCGCGTTGCAGCCAACTTCGCGATGTTCGCTATACTCGCTCGCGGACTCCTCCCGCTTCGCTTCCGAAACTCGCATGCTGACTCACATCCACGGTGGCCGACTGGTTGACCCGTCGCTCGGTAATCAATCCGGCAAGACGGCGACGCTTTCGTATTCCGCGGAGCGGATCGTGGCGGCGATGAAGCCTGGGGCAAGCGATCGATTGATCGACGCGAGCGGTTGTCTGGTAATGGCGGGCGCGATCGATTTGCACACCCACATTGGCGGCGGCAAGGTCACGCTCGCGAGAATGCTGCTGGAGAACGAATTATCGACGTCGGTCGCGCCGTTCTTGCCGACCGCGGCGGACACCGGAGCTCGCTATCTCGACATGGGTTACACGACGTGCTTCGAGCCCGCCGTCATTCCCTGCAACGCCCGATCCGCGCACGCCGAGATGGCGGACGTCGCGGGTCTCGACACGGGCGGGTACTGCTTGCTCGGCAACGATGATTGCTTGCTGCGGATGATCTCGGCAGGTTGTGAACAACAGCAAATCAACGACTACGTCGCCTGGATGGTCACGGCGACCCAGTGCATTGCGGTCAAGGTCGTCAATCCGGGCGGCATCAGCGCGTTCAAGTTCAATGTCGCGAAACTCGATGTCGACACACCGCATCCGATCTACGGTATCACGCCAGCAACGATCATCCGCGTGCTGTGTCGCGCCGTCCACGAAATCGGACTCGCGCATCCGCTACATGTTCACTGCAGCAACCTCGGCGCGGCTGGCAACATCGAGTCGACGCTCGCCACGATCGACGCAGCCAACGGGTTGCCGATCCATCTCACGCATGCCCAATTTCATTGCTACGGAAATAAGGGTCCGCACGGCATTTCGTCCGCGGCGGAGCGATTGGTGGATGCCATGTGTCGGCATCCCAATGTCACCATCGATGTCGGGCAAATCATGTTTGGCCAAACGGTCACGATCAGTGCCGATTGCCAGCACCAATTCGCGAATCGATCGCACGCTCAACCACGACGCACGGCGCTCGTCCAAATCGAATGCGAAGCGGGTTGCGGCGTCGTGCCCTTTCGCTATCGGAATCGCCAATACGTGCATTCGCTGCAGTGGGCAATCGGACTCGAATTATTCCTGATGATCGATAATCCGGCGCGCGTGTTCCTCACTACCGATCATCCCAACGGCGCCCCGTTCACATCGTACCCGCATTTGATTCGGTTGCTCGGCGATCGTTCATTTCGTGAAACGGCGCTGGCCGAGATTCACTCGGATGCTGCGGCGAGTTGTTCGCTCCGAGGTTTGTCGCGAGAATACTCGCTTGACGAGATCGCGATGATGACCCGGCACGCACCCGCGAGGATTTTGGGGCTCGGCGATATCGGAAATCTTCAACCCGGATCTCTCGCCGACATCGTCATCTACGATGAACCCGCGAGCGTGGCCGACCTGGAAACGGTGTTCACGAAACCGAAGTATGTGATCCGCCGCGGTGAAACCGTGCGAGGTCCCGGCGCGGCTGATCGCGTCTCGGTACCCAGCATCACACGAACGGCACGGCCCAACTTCGATCTCGCGAGCGTTCGCTCGGTCGCGTCCCAGTTCGATCACAATGGCACTCGCCAATTCGATCGGTTGTGGATCAGTGACGATGAGCTCGCCGAAGTGATGGGGACACAGCCGGTTGGCTCGTCAGCTTGGGAATCTCGCCCGTGAGCGTTGCCATGCACATCAACGGTATCCCGATCGAAGCGACGTTCGCCGAAGCATTCGATATGAAGGCGACGCGGTTGGTGATCACGGCCGATGATATCGGTTGGGCCCGTGATGCGGCGGCCGCGATGACCGGCTTCGGCACCAGCGTCATTGCATGTGGATTGGAGATCGATGTCGAGCGTGAATTGCAGCCGAGTGAAACACCCGATGGCCGCCCCGGCATTGCGATTTTGGCGTTCGCGATGAGCGGCACCGAGCTCGAGAAACAAATCCCGCGCCGCGCCGGGCAATGCGTCCTCACCTGCCCGACGACCGCCTTGTACGCTGGGCTTGATGGCGATAAACGGGTCTTGCCAAAACGCATCGCATTGGGCAAGTCGCTGAGATACTTTGGCGACGGGCACCAGATCAGCAAAGTCGTCGCGGGCAAACGCTACTGGCGCATCCCCGTGATGGATGGTGAGTTTGTGTGCGAACATGATGTTGGCCGGATCGAGGGTATCGGCGGTGGGAATTTCTTGCTCTTGGGCAGATCGACGGCGGCGGTGGCCAAAGCATGTCGCGCGGCGGTTGACGCCATGAAGTCGCTCGCGGGAATCATCACGCCGTTTCCCGGCGGCGCGACCCGCAGCGGTTCCAAGGTCGGGTCCAAGTACAAATCGATGTTCGCGTCGACCAACGAAGCATTCGCGCCGTGCCTTGCGCATCATCCCTCATCACTGCTCGCGGTGGGTGAACACTCGGTGCTCGAAGTCGTGATTGATGGAGTCGACTTCGCAGCCGTTTCTGAGGCGATGAAGGTGGGCATCGAGGCGGCATGTCACTGCAGCCATCCGAGTGAGCTGATGCGCGTCACTGCGGGCAACTACGGTGGCAAGCTCGGCCGACACCACTTCCACCTCGCCGAGGTGCTGGCATGACCGTTTGGACCTTCATCCAGCGGGCCGAGGTCGAGCACGACGTCGACGCATTGCCCATTCAATTACACCAACTCGGCACCATGACGATTGCCGAAATCGAGCGCATGCGGGTGGGGCAATATCCGCTTGGCGACTTGTTTCGAGTTTCGTCCAGGACGACCGCGGGCGACGTCGATCGCATCGTCATGGAAGGTGACTTCAAACGATTCCATCACATCGCCGCCGGTCATCGCCAGGGTGAGTTCATTGTCGAGGGAAGCGTGGGAAACATGCTCGGCGGACCAGCGGGCAATTGCCAAATGGGCATGCAAGGTGGCCGAGTGGACGTTCGTGGCGATGCGGGAAACAATGCCGGGCACCGAATGCGGCGGGGGATTCTGGTCGTCGGCGGAAACGTGGGTCGTCTCGTCGCCAGCCACATGATCGCCGGCACGCTAGTCGTGGGCGGAACCGTTGGCGAGAAGGCTGCGTATGCAATGCGGCGTGGAACACTCATCGTTTCCACCTCGCTCGATCTTAAATCCCCGCGTTTTTCGCCGCCGAACCAAACTTTCACGCCGTTTTGGGCCGTATTTTGCAAGTCCGTTTTACCCCATCTCGTGGCTGGATCGGCGGCCGCGGAACTCGTTCGGCAATTAGAATCTGGGTACGTCGAAACACGGCGTGGCGACCGAGCGGTCGGTGGCCAGGGCGAGATCGTCCGGCCGCTGGCGGCAAAAGATCGCTTTCCCGGACCTGAAGAATTAGCGACACTACACGCTTAATCGATTCGAATGCTTCGGCGCGGGTCGAAACTTTCCCACCTCACCCTAAGTCTAAAAAAATGAAACGATCGTTACTTACCGCCGCGATGCTCACAGGCGTGTTGTTCAGCGCCGGCGCCGTCATCGCTGAAGATTCCTTCGGCATCGGCTCCGATGCCCCGCCGCTCAACATCGAGCACTGGTTGTCCGAGGGCGAAGCGGTCGCTGCCCCGGTCACCGAATTGAAAGCAGGAACGGTTTACGTCGTCGAGTTTTGGGCGACCTGGTGCGGTCCTTGCATCCAAAGCATGCCACATCTCGCCGAGGTCCAAGAAAAGTATCGTGACAAGAACGTCCGTATCGTCAGTATCTCGGACGAAGACCTGCCGACCGTTGAGGGCTTCCTGAAGCAGGAGGGGCCCGGCGGCAAGACCTTTGCTGAGATCACCTCGGCGTACTCGCTAACGACAGATCCCGATCGCTCGGTTTACGAAGGCTACTTTGATGCCGCCGGACAAAGCGGTATTCCGACTGCCTTCATCGTCGGCAAAGACGGCAAGGTCGAATGGATCGGCCACCCGATGACCATGGACGACGCCGAAGAAGGCGAACCGCTCGCAAAAATTGTCGCGGACAAGTGGGATCGTGCGAAATTCAAGCAGCAATACGAGGAGGAAAATCGCATGCA
>JBBSJZ010000352.1:0-6707 GCA_038256795.1 Pirellulales bacterium
CGGCCGGTCGCTGATGCTTTCCATTCCACCGGATCGAGTCGCAGTGATCTCGCTGCCGGCCGACAACACGAACTGAGGAACAACGATGTCGACACGAGCCACGATCGCAGTCCGCCGAAAAGATTCGCTCTACGACGCTGCCTACTTACATTTTGACGGATACCCCGAACACACTGGAGCAACCCTAATGCAGCATCACAACACTCAAACGGCCGCCGAAACGCTGATTGCCGGCGGCGAACTTCGATGCCTCGATCGTAAGACGGGAACGCCGGAACGTTTCGCCAACACTCGCCCGCCAGCGATCCTGCCGACGCATGATTCGCTGATCGAATTCGCGAAAAACTGTGGGGCTCAATACGTCTATGTCTTTGACGACGGAGCTTGGTCCTGTAAGGAACTCTAGCCATTACCGCATGTTCTCCTCACGCTTGCCAACCGGGATCGGCGATTCCCCAGTCCGTTCGAGAACAGCCGCGTTGCCGGTGAAGCGTTGGTAGCGATCAACGATCACGTCGCAGTACGGTGGATCGAGTTCCATCAAGAACGCCTTGCGTGCCGTTTGCTCCGCGCCGATCAATGTTGAACCGCTGCCGCCGAAGAGATCGAGCACGTTGTCTCCCTTGCGAGACGAATACTGCATCGCCTTGACCGCGAGTTCAGCCGGCTTGCCGGTGAGGTGTTCCAACTGCTGCGGTGGAATCTTCTTGACGTGCCAAAGATCGGTCGCGTTGTTCGGCCCGAAGTACTTGTGGCCGGCCCCTTCACGCCATCCATAGAACGCCCATTCGTGTGCGCCCATGTAATCCTTTCGCGTCATCACTGGGTGCATCTTGTCCCAGATAATCGCCTGCGAGAAATACAGCCCGCTTGATGCCAACACGCCCGGATAATTCCCAATGTTGGAGAAGCCTCCCCAGATATAGAAGCAACGACCGGGTTCCAAAACACGAGCGATGTTGCCAAACCAAGCTTTCAATAGCCGATCGAACTCTTCGTCGGAAACGAAGTCGTTGGCCAGCGGTCGATCCTTCGCTCGCATCTTTTTCGGCCCATCTTTTGACTTGCCCTTGCCAGCCTCAAACGAGCTATTGCCGGCCGCGATCGCGTTCTTGCTTCGCGGTTCGACCTTCACGTTGTACGGCGGGTCGGTATTACAAAGCTGGATCTTCGCGCCGTTCAACAGCCGATCGAGGTCTTCGACGCTGGTTGAGTCTCCGCACAGCAAACGGTGGTCGCCGAGAATCCAAAGGTCGCCCGGCTGTGTGATCGCATCGTCGGGCGGTTCAGGAATGTCATCGGGATCCGTCAGACCTTGCGTCACGCCGGGTTCGAGCAATGCAGCCAGTTCGTCCGAATTGAAACCAAGCAGCTCGCAATCGAATCCCGAGTCTTGCAATGCAGCGATTTCAAGCGGCAGCAGATCGTAGTCCCACTCCGCGTTTTCGCCGGTCCGGTTGTCGGCGATCCGGTAGGCACGAACCGCTTCGGGTTCCATGTCCTTCGCGACGTGGACAGGGACTTCGGCAAGGTTCAAAACCTTGGCGGCTTTGAACCGGGTATGGCCGACGATGATTACGCCGGCGGTGTCGACAACGATCGGCTGGCGAAACCCGAACTCGTTGATGCTTTGCACGACGTCGGCAACCGCGTCGTCATTGATGCGAGGGTTGTTTTCGTAAGGCTTGATCCGATCAAGCGACCACATTTCGACCTGCATGGCAGAGTCCTTTTCCAAAGGTAAAGAAGCGGAAAAGGTTCGGTCACTGAGTGGTTGGTTAGATTTTTGATTAATTGGGTAGTCGAAAAGCAGGCGGTGCCGTCCGCCCGCTTCTCAGGAAAGCTCATTTGCTCTAGCCGCCTAATTGTGACAATCGATGTCGCAAATTGTCTTGCCAGCGATAAGCATTTCGCAAATTGAAGATCGCTAGCACGAGTAGTCCTCCACTCACCATAGCCAAGGTCAACATGGCAATCGTATCGCCACGAAGCCAGGTCATGACCAGTGATGCGATCGCAAATGTGCCGCAGCCGACAACCGACATCCATGCGGTCGCAATCCGGTCCCAGACTGTCGGGCAGTTTTTTCGCACCAAAATGTTGGCAAGCAACAGGATCCAGCCGATCGCGATGACGCTCATGATCGCGAATGAAATATGGAGACGCGGCAGCATCGGCTTGGGTTCTGTCGTCCAAAGAGCCAAAATGATCGCCAGCATGGTCGACGCCGCAACGAGTGCGATCCGGTGCATCCATCGACGATTGGAAGCGAGTTCGGCCTGAACTAACGCCAGAACTTTTTGATCGGAAGTTGAGTGGGCCATCATGGTTGGTCTCCTGAATTAAGGATTTGTCGAAGAAAGTTACGTGCACGGTTCATGCGTGACTTGGCGGTGCCGATCGGTACGCCGCACACGCCGGCAACTTCAGCCACCGACAAGTGTTCGAAGTAGTGAAGGACAAGAGCCTCGCGGTCTTTCGGATGGAGCTTTTGCATCGCACTGGCTATCTGGTCGGACTCGACAAATTGTTCCATCGCCAAGTCTTGGCCTTGGGGTTCCGTCGCGTCGTGAACGCTGTCGGGTGATCGATATTGCTTTCGCAATCGGTCCGTCACGACTGTTCGAGCGATGCGATACATCCAGGCGGCAAGCGATCTGGGTTCCTTCAGTTGCGAAATCGATCGGACAATCTTCAACCAGGTCAGCTGCGTCAGGTCTTCGACGGCTACGGGATCGTTGATCATGCGGTTGAGAAATCGAGCAAGTTTTGGATTCCATCGCTGGACCAATTCGTTCCAAGCATCTTGGTCACCGAGTTGGCAGCGAATTGCCAAGCGTTCGTCGATCGTTTCGTCGTCGGTTTGTTTGTTCATGGTTCTCACGTTGTTACCATTGGCAGTCGCTCATTCGATCCGTTGGGTTCCAAAAATCGTCAAAAATCACTCTGAGATGTTTCTGAATCAATTCGGACAATCAAAACTAACTGTGCCTAATAGGGCCGCTGTTCCCGTAGCCCTGACCAGAGACACGATCGGCCCGGAGTACCTAATCGTTGGTCGGGGGTCGGTCCGGTACCGAGAATCGAATCCGTCACCATGAATCCGTCCGGCTCCCCCCTCACGCGAACGTGGACGCATCGCGGGGGTGTGGGTGTGACAGGGGGACATATACATGAAAAAGAGAGATTCACCTCTATATTTACAGGCTTTTCTTCGTTGGAGATCCGTCACCAATCCGTCACTGGGCATGGTGACGGATTGGGACGGATTCGATTGTTTCGAATGGTTTGGTCGACGATTGAGGTGCAAATGCGTCACGGGTGGTGACAGTTCTGGGACGGATTGGTGACGCATTTATGGGACGGATCCGAGCTGATAGCCGCGTGCGGGCTTCGTAGCAGTTTCGATGACGACCGTCTCGATCTCGCCTTGCTCGCGAAGCGTCAACACGATCTGGTCAAAGTCGGCGGCCTTCAGTTTCATCGCTCGCATGAGTTGACGTCGCTGCATCGTTCGCGACGGTTGTTCGCTCAGCTTCTTGATGAACTTCAAGCACTCGGCATGAAACGGGTTCTCAGCGACGTGAACGGATGCGAGATACAACTGCCGGCGCGTTTGATGCATCGCGAACTCGGTCGCCCACTCGACGGCCGGCAATCCGATCAGCGGTTCAACGTGATTTTCGCTGACCGCGTAGATCAACGCCAGCTTCTTGGCGTGCTCACACGTACGACTCCATGTAGTACGAGCGACCTCGTCGATCGCCTCTTCGGCTGCGTCGTATTCGCGCTCGGTCATCATCCGTAGGTGGTCAATCTCTTCGGCTGCGTCCGGCGTGGTTTGCACCACGAGTGGTTTGGGGTGGAAGTTCAGAAAGTTGCCAGAGCCAGGCTCGAAGTCGGCCCACCACTTTGCCGTTTCGAGGATGTCCTCGGGCAGGTCACGTGCCGAACCCGGCGTTTGGCCACTGCCACGTTTGCCAACGTCGATGATGTTGAGCCGTGCGAAAAATCCGTTCGTGAGCATTCGCTTCGACACAGGCAACGAGCGCATGACACTTCTCACACTCTTTGGCAGGCGGACCTTGATCTGGACGCTTTGCTTTGTCCTTCGGTTTGATTTGGTCGATCGGACCGTGACGTTCGATGTTGCCACCGAAGTCGAGGACGAGGCAATTCTGTTTTCCCGGATGCAGTCGGAACCCGCGGCCGACACACTGATAAAGCAATCCGGGTGACATGGTGGGGCGCAACATCACGACGCAATCGACACGCGGCGCGTCGAAACCGGTGGTGAGGACGTTCACGTTGCAAAGGAAACGCAGCGGTTCGGCACCAAGTAGCGATGTTGGAGCATCGCCGCGAAAGCGAGCCAACAATTCGTCTCGTTCGCTCGCCGGTGTTTCGCCAGTGACAAAGCCACACTCGATACTGTGATTCTGTTGCAACATGTCGACGACTCGACGCCCGTGTGCCACCGACGACGCGAAAATCAACACGGCCCGCCGATCTTGCGTTAACTCGACGATCTCGGCACACGCGGCCGACACAAGGGCATCGTCGTTGACCAGCGATTCGACTTCTTCGCTGACGAACTCGCCAGCCCGCATGTGCAAACCACCGAAGTCAGCTCGGTGTACGCCGGCTTTGGATACGAGTGGGCTGAGATAGCCATCGCGAATCAGTTCCTTGATACCAATCTCGTAGCAGACTGAGTTTAGAAAGTGATCCTCAGAGCAGATCATGCCGGAATCGAGACGGAACGGCGTCGCGGTTAATCCAATCACTCGAACGTGAGGATTGATGACTTTGCAGTCGGCCAGGAATTGCCGATACATGCCGTCACCCTTCTTGGAAATCAGATGGGCTTCGTCGACCACGATCAGATCAAACGGATCGAGGTCGCACGCTCGCTTGTAGATGCTTTGGATGCCGGCAACGAGGACCGACGTATTCGTATCACGCTTCTTCAAGCCAGCGGAATACAATCCGACCTTAATGTCCGGGCAAAGCCGGCGAACCTTATCGGCATTCTGTTCGAGCAGCTCTTTGACGTGGGCCAGAACCAGCACGCGACCGTGCCATTGCTGCACTGCATCCGATGCAATCTGCGCCAGCACGAGACTTTTACCAGCACCCGTCGGCAATACCGCGACGGGATTGTCGTCGCGGTTTCGCAAGTGATCATAGACCGCTTCGACGGCGGCTTTTTGGTAGGCACGCAGTTTCATCACAGCGCCTTTCCGTTGTGACGCTTGGCTGCCCACGTCGGAACGCCACTCGGTGACATCTCGCGATTGGTCGCCTCGCAGACACTGCAGATGCGGTTGCCTGGTCCGGTCGACTCGAATGAAGTGTCACAACGTAGGCAAGTACGAAAGCCAGCTTTGCCAATCGGTGCTGGCAAATTCTGCACCATTACATCAGCACGCGGTTTGTCGGGATCCGGAGTGAATTTCTCCACGGTCAAACGAACGATCTGGCTGTCATCCAAATACGCACCGCCGAATTGCAATGCGTCCAACAAAGCTTTCAGGGAGTTGTCGACATCGCGACGACGACGATCGGGAGGGACTAAGCGAATGTCGACGATCAGATCGCCTTCATGCGTCTCGATGTTTTTCCGATTGAGAAGTGCACTGACCGCTGCTTGGTACTCGCGGCCCTTCTTGCTGACCAACACACGTTTGCCGACGTGTCGCCAATAGGTATTGACTGACGGCGGGAACGGCAATGAAAGCTTGAGCATGTTGCAAACCACGATGGAGTACGAAAAGAAAACGCTCGGCCGAAATCCATGCCGGCCGAGCGTCAGTTTTGGAAGCGATCAGCGGGCGACGGCTATCGCTTCCATGGGGCGTCCGAGCCACCAACTTTCGCCGCGGCGATCGGCTGGGCAGTGGCGTCCTTCTTCGCGTAACCCTTCACTTCGTTTTGCAGTTCGCCGGTGTCGTTACGGCGTTTCACGCGGACGTGAATGCAGCACGGCAGATCATGTAGGTCACTGCTGTCGGTGGGCACCAAGACGCCGACCGACCGACAGATCGCCGACAACTCCCGCCGGGCGATTTCCACCGCGGTCGCGTTGGGGTTGTCGAGGTTGAGTCGCACCCAGAGCAGACGGTTTGCGTACTCACCCTCCACGATCTGAAACGTCAACTGCAAGTAATTTCCCGTGCCAGCCTTCGTCGGCTTCATCTCGCTGTCCGTGATGACGGCGATGTATTTGCCGTCAGGAATCGGATCGAGGTCGTCGGCTGGTTCGACGGTGTTGGCATCAAAGCCTTGGAGGTTTGCCATAGTTAGTTACCTTGGGTTTGGGGAGTGGGTGAGTTACTGGAAAGTGCATTGACGAACGCCGACCACGAGAGCGGCAATTCTTCAGCGATGCCGTAACGATTCTTGGCAACGCAACTTGGCGAACCGTAAGCACGCATGACGCGCTCGCCGCCTTCCTTTCCGATCGCATGAGCGATGGTGCGTTTGCGATTGAACCCGCCGTCTTCACTTTGCGTTCGCATCTTTCGAGTCGCGAACAGAACGGCGTCGCACCATTCCTTCACGAGCGATGCAGCGTGCTTGTGCAGTCGCGGCGAATAGCGGTCGTAAGGTGACGATTCGGGATCCTCGAATCGTTCGACCTTGGAGTGAGCGATCAAGACAGTCACCATGCCGCGGGATCGCAGCACGTTGAGCAGATCGAGCAC
>JBBSJZ010000353.1:0-6665 GCA_038256795.1 Pirellulales bacterium
CACCAAGTGGTGAGTCTCAGGGTGGTGAGTCAAAAAACGGTGACTCGTCATCTTCGCCCGCAGATGGGGATTCCAAACCAGCGGATGCTCCGAGTGAGCGTCAATCGGGCGAAAACCAATCGGGTGATCGTCAACCCGGTGCAAGCGAATCGGGCTCCGGGCAAGGCAAGAATCCGGCCCCCGATGCGGCTTCGCGAGAGCCGATGACGGGTGATTCGGCGGGCGATGGCGGTAATGGCAACGGGTTGCAATCGGCTGCTGGCGGGGGAGCGAGCGAAGTGACGCCACCCGCGGATGCGGCGGACTTGGAGTACACCAAGAAGGCCACCGACATGGTGCTCGACTACTTGAAACAAACGCGCGATGCGCCGGACCGTGAGCTGCTCGAAAAACTGAATTGGTCCGAGAACGATTTGCGTCAATTCCAGGAGCGATGGCAATCGTTGCGGGAATCTGCGGATAGTTCACCCCTGGGCCAGAACCGTGAAATGCAAGAAGCTCTGGAGAGTCTCGGGATGCGCCCCCAGGGCACGGCAACCTCCAAGCGAAGTCTCCAAGCCGACGATTTGCGTGGACTTCGCGACACCGGCAATCGCCAACCGCCACCCCCAGCCCTGCGAGACGCCTTCGACGCCTTTCGCCGCGGTGCCACCAAGCAAAAGTAGCCGCTAAGGTAGTCGTAGGTGGCGTCCGGCCCAACCGGACTTCCCTAACTCTATTCATTTTCTGCCTCGCACAAAGCTACCTAGCTAGCTCGCAAGAAACCTAAGGCCGTATCGCTCCAGCATCATTACGATTCCCCAATCGCTGCCACACGAGACTACCGATGTCGTAGCTCGTAAAGCTCGTCGATCCATCGCATAAGACGGTATTGATACCCGTTGGGTGGGCCGAACCGAATCGCTCAATGTCATCAACGTTACCGTCAAGCATCGGCAAGAACTGGGTCCAACGGCGTATGTCGGCATCGTCACCAAGCATTACCGTTTGATCGTCGCCAAGCGATTCCCCCGTTTCGTAGTAAATCGATGCGATCGATTTTTCACCCACAGCCACCGTGTGCGACAGCCCATCGGTGACATCACGGGTACCAATTTGCGATCGCACGAATGAGATTCCTGAGTAGAGCGACTTGGGAAATCGAGGAAAAGTTGCCAAATCCACGATCGTGTCCGGGCCGGGGCCAACGGGAATCACGCGGCTGCCAGCAGAGATCGCATAGTCCGTTCGGCTTCCAGTCTTTGGCGTATCAGCATTCCGCAGCGGCACGGATGTTTGCGTGTATGGGTATGCTGCCACAGACCGCCGCGATGGACAATACAGCAACGGTACAGGCGTTTGAATGGCTTGATTGCGACTGGAAAGCGACTTGGTTGCCTCCCACAGTGATTGCTGCTCCATGAATGGCAGGATGCTATGGATCCAGCCGCCGGGGCCATCCAAGCCGAGGCTCGCCGAATCGTCACCGACCCAAGCCCAACCCCAGCCGTCGGATGGGTATTGTCGATGGGCCGTTTCAAAACCCTGCAAGCCCAGCCCGATTTGTCTCAACTGATTCATGCACGCGATATTGCGAGCACGCTCACGCGCCGTTTGAACCCCCGTCAACGACAGTGATGCCAAGAGCGTGATGATCGAGATCACGACAAGCAATTCAAGGAGTGTCAAGCCACTGCGTTTACTATTCACGGTCATCACTCGGATCGAGAGGAACCACACGGTCGCCTTCGCGCAGAAGATCACTCAACATCGGTTCGACTGCGGTCCCCGGCACAGCCGAGCCGCCCCCAGGGTTGGGAAACACCGCAAGTTGACGATCCATCAGCAGTGATAGCGCCGTGTCGTCAAGAAAGAACACGGCGTGGGTGCCTCCGATCCACTGCACAGGCTCACGAAATCGCAAGTCATGATAGAGTCCGCGTGGATCGAGCAGGTGGTGAATACTGACCACATGCCAACCCGCCAGCAAACGGTAGTACGCTTTGAAATTGGGTGACTTCATATGGACGATGTCATTGTCGAGCCAAACCTTATCGGCGGTGACGCCATAGCCAGACAAGTCCGATTGATTGCCGATGGTAGCGACGGTCAATGGTCGGTAGTCTTGATGTTTGCGGCACCAATTGCCAATCGCAAAGTGACTTTGCCCCCAATCCATGGCGTTGCCGTCGAGCATGAATCGACCATGCTGGATGCCGCCGGCCAGCTCGTTGTAGTACGCCAGCGACGTCGATGCGTAAACCACACCCGCCGTGATACTCCAGGCTACAAGCGCCCCGATCAACGACCGCTCGATTCGATTTCTTGCCACACGCCAAACGCTGGCCGCGGCAACACAAAGTAGCGGCAATGAAACCAGACCGTATCGCTGGCAATAGTTCAAATCGGTGCGTGAACTGACGAACACAAACGCGCCCGTCATGATCACCACGAGGGCCACGAATAACTCGCAGTCGCGCGTCCGGATGCGTCCTGTAACGAGCAAGACGGTTCCTAGACTCGCTAGCGCCAACAAACCGATCGGCATCTTCAGCAGGTAATACCACACATAGAATAGTGGGAAGCCATCGCGATTCCATTCACCGAGCAAATACGGATAGAACCAGTTGAACTCTCGCCGCATGCTGGGCACATCTTTGGGCTTCAACGTCAGCACCGTCGGCTGCTCGATCATCATCACCGGCAGCGTTGCCCAAACGCGAGCCAGCGGCGGGTTGACGGCATAGACGCGAAAATCCCCATGTCGCCAATGATTGAGTCCCGCCACCACCAACGAACATTGCCAGTCGCTGGGCTAGCGTGAATTTATCGCTCAATTTTTGTCTTCCTCCACACGGCAAAAATGAGCACGAATGCGGCGGCAAGATTGACGATGTAAAAGGCGATTCGCCGCCACGATGTCGGCTGGTTCACCACTTGGGTGTTGGCGAGAACATAGCGCCGGATCAGCTCTTCTTCCTCCGGCGAGTGCTGAATCGCGCGTTGAAACCGACCTTGGGGTATGCCGACCGAAACCAGTTGATTGACCATGCCGGCTTCTCCGGCGATCACCATGCCGGTGAGATCATTGAACTTCCATAATGCGGGATAGTCGCGGTCGATTCGCTCAACCGACTCGACATCAATGTTGAACCCATCTGTTTTCTCTTCTGCGCCATAAGCAATCGTGACACGAGTCGGCAACAGCACACCGTCAAACACATCGAGTGACTCGACATTGCGATCAAACATGTCGAACGAAAGAGCATATTGGGAGTGTTCAACGCACTCTATAATCTGCACCGTCGGTTCCAAGGCAACCCGAAGCGTGGCCGAAGCGTGCGGTATGGCGAAGCTGAGTAAATGGGTTTCGATACCGAGATAGTCTTCTTTGCCTACGACTTTAAAGTCCATGTAGGAACGAATGCCACTGATATCACTCGTGTTTCTCAGCGAATCAGTTCCATCCACCCAATACTGTAATGCGAGTGAAATTGCTCGAATTTCTAACTTCTCAACTCGGTTGAGACTTAACTGTAACGTGCTGTATCTCGCGGTCGGCGGCCTCGTCGACACGTAGCTTCGCTGGAACTTCCCAAAAACGAGTCCGTCCGAGAGTTCCGCGTAATCAGTGATCTCACTTTGTGAAACATGCGGTTCACCTCGGTTCGGGACCAAGAGGGAGACCGAATACGGCCTCGCTTGCGCTGCGTCTTTAGGATATCCGAGCAACATCTCGTATCTTTGCGGCGGCTTCGTTTCAGTCGCAGAGAATGCGGTAATCGTGCCCTGAATGCGAAGCCCTTCGTACTGGCTCGCCATGGAAAAACTCTCGCGTTCAACGCATCATCAGCTCGCAACGCATCGGACGACCCACCGGTAACGACGAGCGAATATACCAGCGATTGTAAACACAAATGTTGCAAGATGCTGATAAGAATCATTCGCATACAACACGACTCCCGAAGCAAAGAGTGATCGAGCAATCCGAGTATCACACGTTCTTTCTGATACAGATTCTTTCCGTATTCAGCGCGGGATTTAGCGGCGTTGTGGGGCCGGGCGTGACGCCACCCCAATTTGGCGTACATCCATCGTTCGGTTGCGGTCCGTTTCCACACGCGGAAGATGTCACAACCTCACAGTTCTGGTACTGATACCAAGCTGCTGCCCCAACCAGCTTCGTTTGTTTCGCCAGGGCGATTCGATCATGAGCGTGATCGCTTTGTCCGGAAGACCAAGTCGCAATCATGGCAACGATCGTTGCTCCGATCACGAGATAAGACAGGATTGCTTGATCACGAGAGCACGAGAGCACGGCGATTTTCCCTAAAAAGGAGGTTTGTGGCCGCGCCTTGCGTCAGATCGACCGCCCTTAGGTGCCGCCTATGTTCCGAAACGTAACGCAACGGTTTTTGATGTCAAGTAAAATAGTTTCGCTTTCCGTAGGTATCATCATCGACCAAGCGATTGGTTTTCCTCGTGTTTCTTAGTAAGAATTGGCCAACGGGTCGAGCTTAATGCCGCGTTCGAGTGCAGAGAGGCACCGCGATCACCAGGCTTCCCCAATCCCGAAAGTGCTAAGCTGGTGCAAACGTTGTAGAAAACCATTGACGGTGTTCACGAGAACCCGACGTTCGTACCTCAAGGAAAAATACTCGTCCGGCGAGTTCCATCATGACACGTACACTCTTTCGCGGTGCGACCGCCGTCTTTCCCCATGAGCAACGGCTCGCGTCGGTCCTCGTTGAGAATGGCAAGATCATCGATACGGATGCTGCCTCGCATGCTCAGGCGGATACGATCGTCGAGTGCGGCGGGTTGCATTTGATGCCCGGCGTGATCGACGACCAAGTTCACTTTCGCGAGCCAGGGTTGACGCACAAGGAGGACCTCGCGACCGCGTCGCACGCTTGCGCGATCGGCGGCGTGACCTCGTACTTGGAAATGCCCAATACGGTCCCCGCCGCCACGACTCTCGCGGGGGTGCGTGCGAAAGAAGCGATCGCGGCCACCAAGTCGCTCGTCAACTACGGTTTCTACATCGGCGCCACGCCAAGCAACGTCGCTGAGCTCGCCGCCGCGACCGAAGTCCCCGGGATCAAGATTTTTATCGGGAGCAGCACCGGTGATCTGCTGGTCGATGACCAAGACGCGCTGGAGCGGATTTTTGCCGAAACGAGTCTGCCCATTTGTGCACACTGCGAAGACGAGTCGACGGTTCGCTCCAACGCGGCCCGACTCGCTGGCACGTCCAATGTCGCCGATCACTCGCGGATCCGTGATCAAGCGGCTGCGGTGATCGCGACGACTCGGGCGATCGATTTGGCCCAGCGGCATCGACATCGTTTCCATGTGCTGCACGTCTCGACGGCTGCGGAGATTCCACTCATCGGGGCGGCTAAGCCCTACATCACCGCCGAAATTTGTTTGCATCACCTCTTTTTCTGCACCGATGACTACGCGCGTTTGGGCAGCCGCATTCAAATGAACCCCTCGATCAAGTCTCGCCACGACACGGTCCAGCTCTTCGACGCGCTGCGTGAGGGCACGATTCAAGTGATCGCCACCGATCATGCTCCTCACACGCTCGACGAAAAAGCGAAGCTGTATCCGCAAAGTCCCTCGGGTTTACCAGCCGTCGAAAATAGCTTGGCGTTGATGCTCGACCAAGTCTTCCATGGCCACTGTCGGCTCGAGCAAGTTGCATCCTGGATGAGCGACGCGCCGGCGCGAGTGTGGGGGATGGTCGGCAAGGGACGCATCGAAAACGGTTACGACGCCGACTTGGTGCTCGTCGATTTGTCGAGGACGAAAACCATTCGTGATGCTGAGCAACAAACGAAAACGAAGTGGAGTCCCTGGGACGGCGAAACGACCACCGGTTGGCCGGTGGCGACGTACGTCGGCGGGCACTGTGTTTGGAACACGTTCAGCGGTTTCGACGAGTCGGCTCGCGGCAAGAAACCGACTTTCGATCATGCCCGCGGCGGCTTCTGGAACACGGGCGACGGAATTGGGCTTTAGTGCGTCGGCGAGTCCGAGCGTGCGGATCACGATTCGAGTAAACTAGGCGACGTCTTACCTTCAATTCTTCTCGAAAAGCCAACGAACATGCAAAAACTGATTTTGAGCGGTGTCCTTTCCTTCGTCGCCCTAGCGAATCTCTCGACCGCCCGTGCTGCGGAACCTGCGACCGCCGAGGCGATCGTCTTGTTCAACGGTACCGATACTCAAGGCTGGGTCGGGCGTGACGAGTTGTGGTCGGTCGAGGACGGCCAAATCGTCGGTCGGACGACGGACGAGAAGCCCATCAAGGAGAACACTTTCCTGATCTATACGGGTGAATTGCCCAGTGATTTCGAATTGGTCGCCGAGTTTAAGATCGAGGGCGGCAACTCGGGAATCCAATATCGAAGTAAAGTCATCGACGACAAGAAGTTCGTGGTCGGCGGTTACCAGGCCGACATCGATTTCGGCAACACCTTCGCGGGGATCCTCTACGAAGAGAAGGGCCGCGGCATTTTGGCCCAGCGTGGCGAGAAAGCGACCATCGGCTCCGACGGCAAGATCGACAAAAACAAGTTCGCGGAGGCCAAGGAACTCGGAAATGGCATCCACCCCGGTGAGTGGAACGAATTTCGCGTCGTGGCCAAGGGCAATCACCTCCAGCACTTCATCAACGG
>JBBSJZ010000354.1:0-6662 GCA_038256795.1 Pirellulales bacterium
TACTACCCGCGGCGATTGATGGCCGAAGTATTGCTCGATGCGATCGACCAAACGCTCGAAACCGGAACCACATTCAAGGAAGTCGCATTCCCCGGCGCCGATGTTCAAGCCACGGATTTCTATCCACCGGGGACGAAGGCGATCGCACTCTATGATTCCGCCGTGCGGTCTTACTTTTTGGACACCTTCGGTCGCAATCCACGCGAGATCACCTGCGATTGCGAACGCAGTGCCGAACCGAGCATGGTCCAAGTGCTTCACCTCTCCAACGGCGAGACATTGAATCCCAAGTTGCAGGCGGAGAATAACCGTATCCAGCGCTGGGTCACGTCCGGTGCGAGCAGCGAAGACATCATCCGAGAGCTGTTCCGAGTCGGGCTGTCGCGCGAGCCCCAGGACGAAGAGTTGAAACAGTTAACCGGGGTGCTAGAGGAGTACGGCGACGATTTCCGAACGGGTCTTGAGGATGTCG
Organism: Pirellulales bacterium; assembly: GCA_038256795.1. Classification (GTDB taxonomy): domain Bacteria; phylum Planctomycetota; class Planctomycetia; order Pirellulales; family Pirellulaceae; genus JBBSJZ01. The sequence goes on from JBBSJZ010000354.1 coordinate 473, forward strand.
CGTGGAGCGTACTGACGAGCACCGAATTCATTTTCAATCATTGATGGTCATGGCGATGAAACGTTTATTGGTCTGGTGTGGCTTACTCGCGTCCCCATTCGTGGCGCTGCCGTCGCGCGGCAGCGGCGCTGAAGCGGTCGACTACGTCCGCGACGTGTTGCCGATTTTTCAAACGTACTGCATTGGCTGTCACGCGGCTGACGATGACCAGGGCGGACTCGAAATGGAATCGTTTGACCGGTTGATGCTCGGCGGTGAAAGCGGGCTGGCGATCACGCCGGGAAGCCCCGCCAGCAGTCGGTTGTTGATGATGGCGAGCGGTAAGCTAGAACCGAAGATGCCACCCGATGATGCGGAAGGCCCCAACGAAGCGGAACTCGCGCGGATCGCTGCTTGGATCGAGCAAGGCGCGAAGGGTCCCAAGGGGCAAGAGCCGATGACGCAACGACTGAGATCGCCATCGATTCCCACGGTCGAGGGTGTGATTCAACCGGTCACCGCGATCGCCGCAACGGTCAATGGAAAACTGATGGCGACCGGCCGTTATGGTGAGATCTCGATCACGTCCAAGCAAGGACAAGTTTTGAGAACAATCGCCGTGGATGCGGGCAAAGTCAACTCGCTGCAGTTTTCGCGCGACGGCTCGCGGTTGCTCGTCGGTACGGGCACGACCGGCGCCTCGGGCGCAGCGATGATCTATTCGATCGAGTCCGGCGAGCTCATCACGGAGTTCATCGGTCACCGTGATTCTGTTTTCAAGGCCGTCTTCTCGCCGGATGAGTCGCTCGTGGCGACGGGCGGATACGATCGCGATGTACTGCTTTGGAACGTCGTTACGGGTGAAGCGATTCGAGAATTCACGGGACACAACGGAGCGATCACGGACTTGGCGTTTTCACCCGAAGGCCGCGTGCTCGTGAGTAGCTCGAGTGACGAGACGATCAAGGTTTGGGGTGTTGAAAGTGGCAAGCGACTGGACACGCTCTCTCAGAGCGAGGGCGAGGTACTCAGTGTCGATATCACCGCGGATGGTCGGTTCGTGCTTGCCGGAAGCGCTGATAATCGATTGCGCGTGTGGCGTTTGTTGAGCGTCGACAAGCCGCGGATCAATCCGCTCATCGCGACTCGGTTCATGGACGAGTCGCCGATCGTGCGGGTCGAACTCACTCCGGACGGAACGGCGGTCGTGGTACTCAGCGAAGCGGGACACGTGAAGATTGTTCGCACGAGTGATTGGCAACAAGTCGCGGCCGTTGAGTCGCTCGAGGATACACCGAGTGACGCCTGTGTGGTGGTGGGTGAAGCGAGCGATCCACCGCAACTCGTGGTGTCGATGATGAACGGCAAACTCGGCTCACGTTCTCTTCCCAAGATCGAGAGCTCGCACGTTCAAGCCGGCGGAGCGATTGCCGCCGTTTACATGGACTTGGGCGTGCTCGAGAGTCTTGATGAAGCGAAATCTCGCGAGTCGATCACCGCTCCCGCTGAAGCGGTGGTTGTGCCTCGTGGCGTGGTCGTCTCGGGATCGATCGGAGCTCCCGGCGAAGTGGACAAGTACCAGTTCGCCGCTCGGGCTGGCGAGGTCTGGGCGATCGATGCGGATGCCAAGGAATCGGGGCGCATCGATCCCGTCATCACCGTGCTCGACGAGTCGGGGAATTCGGTACTCCGGACGCGGTTGCAAGCCGTGCGTGATTCCTACTTTACGTTTCGTGGAAAAAACAGCATGCAAAGCGATGACTTCCGCTTGTTCGCGTGGGAGGAGATGAACCTCGATGATTATCTCTATGCTTCCGGCGAAGTCACCCGATTGTGGATGCGACCAAGAGGACCGGATTCAGGATTCAATGTGTATCCGGGTACGGGTGAGCGCTGGACTTACTTTGGCACCAGCCATGTCGTTCACGCGCTGGGCGAACCGGCCTACGTCGTCCGTCCCTTGGCAATGAATGAGGAGCCGACCACGAACGGATTACCGGTGTTCGATCTGTACTACGAGAACGATGACGATCCTGCGAGACTCGCGGGCAAGAACAGCCGCCTCTTATTCACCGCACCGGCGGATGCGATGTACACGGTAGCCATCACGGACACCCGCCGCGAAGGGGCCAGTGACGGGTATGGCTATCAGTTAAAAATTCGTGCCGCGGAGCCTGGATTTAATGCGACGGTGACAACGATTAGCAAACCGATTCGCCGCGGTTCGGGGCGTGAGTGCGTGGTGAGGGTGCAGCGTCAAGACGGTTTCGACGGTGAAGTCAGCTTCGAGATTGCCGATTTGCCAGCCGGACTTCACAGCACGTTTCCGGTCGTAATCGAGTCGGGCCAGCAGGAAGCGATCGCCAGCGTTTGGGCGGATGCGGATTGCAAATCGCTGGAAGGCGACATTGAACCCATGATCACCGCCACCGCCATGGTTCACGGTGTTCGCGTCGAACGTCGCGTCGGGACGCTCGGTAAGCTAACACTCGTTGACGCACTCCAAGCGACGCCACGAATCATCCCCGCAGACGCGGCGCTGGCGGGGTCAAATTCGGGTACGCCATGGACGTTGCAAATCGCCCGCGGCGAAACGGCGTCGGCCCGTGTCACCGTCGTTCGCGAAGCCGGGTTTGAGAACGAGATCGGTTTTGGCAAGGAGTTCGCGGGACGCGGCACCGCGCACGGCGTCTACGTCGACAACATTGGCCTCAATGGTTTGCTGCTGCTCGCCGGCCAAAACGAGCGAGAGTTCTTCATCACGGCGGACGCCATCGCCGAGCCCGGCCAGCGGTTGTTCTTTCTGCAGGCGGAGATCGATGGCGGTGTCACAACGCCGCCGATCGTGGTTGAGGTCTTGCCGTAGTGTCAAATGGCGGCGGCGCCGTACTTGCTGCGGTACTCGCTCGGGCTCAATCCGGTTTCTCGCTTGAAGGCAGCAGCCATGTACTCGGGATGTTCATAACCCGCGAGCTTAGCCATTTCACCGATGCCGAGGTGAGTGCCGGTGAGCAATTCTTTCAAGCGATTCATTCGCAGTCGTAGAATCTCGTCGTGCGCAGTCCGACCGAGTGCTTGGAAGAATCGATTCTCGAACACGCGTCGCGATAATGGCACTTGCTTGAGTACATCCGCGATGCGGATATTGTGGTGAGCGTGTTCGCGGATGTAACGCAGAGCGACCGCGACGTCTTGATCTTCGATCGCGAGCACGTCGGTCGATTCGCGAGTTTGGATGCCGATGATGGGAGTCACCAAACGGCGTCGGTTGGAGCTTTGCCCCGACATCATTTGTTCAAGCAATTCGGCTGCTTCGTATCCCGTTCGCTGGGTATCAGGAATGATGCTCGAGAGCGGTGGCGATGCGAATTCGCAAAGCAATCGATCGTTATCGACACCGAGCACCGCGATCTCTTCGGGGACGGCGATCTCGAGCGACTGGCAAACGTCGAGGATGTGTTGGCCTTTGTGATCGTAACAGGCGAGGATCGCAATCGGTCGTGGCAGCTCCTTGAGCCACTTCGACAATTGCTTGCGTTCTTTGTTGAGCGTAAATGCGGAGTCGAAGCGGGGGATGGCTTGGTATACGTGAACGGTCCGCCGCTTTTCTTCAGCGAGTCGAATGAAATGTTCACCACGATGTGTCGACCATTCGAAACTCGGGTCGCCCGCGAACGCCAAGTGCTTGAAGCCGCGTTCGACGAAGTGTTCGAGGGCGACGCGGGCGATCGCCTCGTCGTCGGTCTCGGCCCAGGGGATGCCGGGTAATTGCCGGGAGGCGCTCAAGTCCACGGTCGGAAGATTGAGTTTCTGCATCGCATCGGCCATCGCTTCGGTATCAATCCGAGCGATGATCCCGTCGCCGTTCCAGTTGTCCAACCAAAGCGGCGGCGGCGCGCCCCGGCCTTGTTCAGTGAGAAACACCGACCAATTAGCGTGTTCCTTATTGTACGCGAGCACACCCTCCAGCAATCCGCGAGAGTATTCATTCGAGGTTTCGACGAGCAGAGCAACCGAACGACGTTTCGGCATGAAATCAGATCCACGAATGGGTAAAATTGTACGGTGTATTTACGAAAATCAATTTAGGTCGCCGACGAGAGGAGCACAATTCTTCAGGAATTGTAATCACCCAGCCTGCTCCCCCCCCAAAAAATGGGGTCAGCAAAAAAACTACGAACACGAGCGCAACTTCTACTGGCATCCGGCCCCAGACTCTGGACAATGGTTGCCTCGTGACAAGTCACGCGGTGACCGATCACGCCTTCATTCCTCTTCAACTTTTGAGTGCCATTCCCGTGACCGCATTTCCCAACATCTCGAAGATCAAGTACGAAGGTCCCAAAAGCGATAATCCGCTGGCGTTTCGTTGGTACAACCCCGACGAAGTCGTTGAAGGCAAGACGATGCGAGATCACCTCCGTTTCACCGTTTGCTATTGGCATACATTTCGCGGCACTGGCAGCGACCCGTTTGGTGGCGGCACGATGCAGCGACCTTGGGACGACGGTAGCGAGTCGGTGGAAAACGCATGCAAGCGTGCTATGGTCGCGTTTGAGTTCTTCGAAAAGTTGGACGTTCCTTACTACGCATTCCACGATCGGGATGTCGCTCCCGAAGGAGCGTCGTTGAAGGAAACGAACAGCAATTTTGATGCCGTCGCCAAGGTGCTCGGCGAAGAGCAACAACGCAGTGGCGTCAAGCTGCTGTGGGGTACAGCAAACATGTTCTCCCACCCGCGGTTCATGCACGGCGCAGCGACGACTTGCAATGTCGAGGTCTTTGCCTACGCGGCGTCGCAGGTGAAGAAAGCACTCGAAATCACGCACCAACTCGGCGGCGAGAACTACGTTTTCTGGGGTGGACGCGAAGGTTATCAAAATCTTTACAACACCAACATGAAGCGTGAGCTCGACCACTTGGCCCAGTTCTTTCACATGGCGGTGGATTACGCCAAGGAGATCGGATTCAAGGGGCAATTTTTGATCGAGCCGAAGCCGAAAGAGCCGACCAAGCACCAGTACGATTCGGACGCCGCCGCGTGTTTGAATTTCCTCCGCGCGTACGGGCTCAAGGACCACTTCAAACTCAACATCGAAACCAACCACGCGACGTTGGCTGGCCATACGATGATGCACGAGTTGGAGTACGCCGGGATGCAGGACGCGCTGGGCAGTATCGATGCCAACACCGGTGACTTGATGCTGGGTTGGGACACGGACCAATTCCCGACCGACTACTACCTGACGACGCAATCGATGCTGGTGTTGCTGAAGTATGGACTCGCACCGGGGGGCGTCAATTTCGATGCCAAGGTCCGCCGCGAAAGTTTCGAACCCATCGACTTGTTCTATGCGCACATCGGCGGCATGGACGCGTTTGCACGGGGACTCAAGATTGCCGCAGCGATCCGCGCGGACCGGGCGATCGATAAAATCGTCGACGAGCGGTACCAGAGCTGGGACTCGGCATTGGGCAAAAAAATCGAGTCCGGCGCGTCGAGCTTGAAAGACCTCGAAGCACTGATGCTGGCTCAGGGAGACGCGGCGGCCAATCATAGCGGTCGTCAGGAGTTGCTCGAAAACATTGTGAACCGTTACATCGACGCGGTCTAAATGGCTGAGTTGCCAGCTGCGGACTTTTAAACCCGCATGACGTCAGAAAGTTTCGCGGCAAGGCAGCGATTTTTTGTCCGTCGAAAGCCCCCCTCAGGGGGCTCGGTTGGACCAGCTCAAGTAAGGCGTTGCCAGGGAAGGCAACCGCGCCAGGGCGAAGACGCTGAGCGATGCCAGCAGCGGGCGGCGCAAGCTTCGCGTCATGAGTCGGCAAACCCATTGTCGCCGCCGCAACAGCCGCCGATGCTCAGCGGGCCAGATGCTAGAATGATCGCGATCGATATGCAGCAGGTCTCGTTCGACGATAGCGACGACCGCTTTTCCACTGGCCAACGCCCACGCCATTCCTTCGCCCGTGAACGGTTCGACGTACCCGGCGGCGTCGCCCACCAAATACAGCCGACGGGCGGCGATGCGGTTGGGCGTGCGTGAGAGTGGTGGCGTACCGAGCCACTTCAATGAGTCGAGATCCGTCGGCATGGGAAGTCCACTTTGGTCGATTGTGGCTCGAGCCAGCTCAGCGGGTGACGCACGTTTGAGTTGTCCCGGGTCGAAGGCGGCGGCGATATCGAAGCGGCCATCCTGCAACTGCAACA
>JBBSJZ010000355.1:0-6655 GCA_038256795.1 Pirellulales bacterium
GGCACCCGAACCTGGGCAAAGTACCCATCGCAACCACTTCCAGGCGGAATACAATTTGGTCGCTACGCTGGGGATACGAGTAGCATTTGAGCTGGCTCAAGTAAGTTGTGCCACCAGCAACGTGGTGTCATCAAACGCTGGTGTGCCGTTGCGAAAGATCTTCAGTTCCTCTGTAAACCTATCCACTACCGCGTTGACCCGAGATTGACACGACTCGTTCAAAAGCGAGATCACACGTTCAGTTCCGAACTGTTCGTCTTCGCCATTCATCGTCTCGGTGACGCCATCGGAAAGGATGACCAACTTGCTGGCTGACGTGAATGACGCTTGCTCAGCTTGGTAGTTCACTTCTTCATCTACACCCAAAATGATGTCACCGCCATCGAGCCGTTCAATGACACCGTCAGGACGCTGAAGAAATGGCGGTTCGTGCCCGGCATTGGCGTAGATCAGCCGTTGCTGAGGTCCGTCGATCACGAGAATCACCATGGTTGCGAAGTAGCCAGACACCATGATCTCTGAGTAATGACGGTTCACGTAGTTCAGGATCTGTGCGGGGCATTGTGATTGTTTTGACGCTTCGACAACGAACGCTTTAATCAACGTTGCTGCCATCGCAGCGGGTACACCGTGTCCTACTACGTCGGCAAGACACAGCAGCGTTCGCCCCTGCCCCAATGAAATCACATCAAAGTAGTCACCGCCTACGTCCTCAGCGGGTTCAAAAAGCTCTGCTACGTCGAGTGTCTCCAGATCGTGGTACGTGGGCCGCAAGTGCTGTTGAATCTCGCGTGCTTTATCCATGGAGAGGCGTCGATCCCGATCTGCCTCATCAAGCGCTCGGGTCATGGAATTGATCTGTTCAGCCAAGTAGCTCAACTCTTTACAACTTCGCGTTTGTGCGACGACGCTCAAGTTTCCCTTGGCCACATTCTGGATCGCACTCACAAAGCTTTGAATCGGTTTTGCGATCAACTGGCGTAGCACGGCATTGACAACCACAGCGGAAATAGCACCCAATGCGATGATCGCGATCATCTGCATCAAGAGTGACTCTCGCGTCGCATCAATAACCGACGACCGTTTTTCTGAAACGTAGACGGTACCGGGCGGTCCCGCGAATGCACCTACAACAATGGCGTGGGCAGGGTCATCCGCGAATGAATTGGTCGCCACAGCAGCTTGCATGGCAGACAACATCTCAGCCGAATCGTGCCCGTGAGACTGTGCTTGGAAGGAACGGTTGTTCCACTGCGCCGCAATGTGATGGCCAGGCGAGTCGTCCGAGTTCATTCGAGCACAGACGTTGTCGACTAAGTCTTGTATGGCGTCAGTTCCATGCTGCTCAACGACGAGCAGAGATTCGTACATCGTCTTTGCTTCTTCGGTCAGCGCGATCTGCTTTTCATGCAGTCGCCTCGCAATCCGCGATCGATAGTCGGCAACGAGACAAATGAGGACCAGTCCCAGCAAAATCGAATTAACCAGGACTAGTAGTTGGCGACTGATCGGCAACTGATGCCAGCGATCTTTGAATGTCTGATACATCGTTGGGCGAACTGTTGAACGATCAAGAAGTGCGAGCAGTATCAAGCCTATAGCTTTGCCTATTGGATGCACCGTTGATCACGATTCTTCACGCTGAAGCCACAGTTCTGCGAATTTCTCCTAGATTCTGGCCGAGCCACGATCGGTTGATAAAAATCGTCAAGCATGCGAATTAGTTGATCCCGTACACACTTCCAATGAGCGGAGATCTCGCGACCAAGTTTCACACATTGTTTCGTACGCTTTCAGGAAATCATCGTGCGAGGGAGCGTGCGTATTTGCATTGCCGCTGAACGATTGCGTCCACAGCTCGCTTGCGGAAGAGGTGTCCATCGGCGCCTCGATTGATTCACAGATGACAAAGTGTTTTCGCGTATCTTCGAGTAGCTGCAAACTTGCGTGCCAAAGCCGGTCGGATGGCTCTGTGACACGCTGGGTTGCAGTACCGTCAGCAGCTTGCAGCGATCGCAGTAACGTGGCGACTTCCAAGCAGAATCGCAGCATCTGGCTCATCGCGTAGCGACGTTCCCTGAATCGGAAGTAGTGGAGCACCGGGTAGAAGTGATGCGACTCCAACAGATCCGCCAAGCCAGCAGCCAGGGTCAGTAGGTCTTGGTTAAGCAATGAATGATCGCCGGACTTGAGATAGGGGGTCAAGTATTCGAGTGAACGACCAGTGCGCTGGGTGCGGTAGTCAATCTCACAGGCAAACTGATTTCGACGCGCGAGTGTTGAGTAAACGGAAACGATGTAAGCCAACACGAGCGTGAAGTAACTGAAGCCGACCGCTGCGGCGGTGATCGTCACACATCGGGTGAACCCCGTTTGCGGTATCAAGTCACCCATTCCAAGGGTCGTGATCGAATACCCGGCAAAGTAGACAGCCGTCGAAAAACTCGTCTCGGTTGGCTGCGATCCGCTGGCGACAATCGCCGATCCGAGATGTGGCCACACTAACAAGCTGAAGCCAATCAGTAGTAGCGTGGCCCAACAGATCGCATGGCAGACGATCAACAGTGGGCCACTGAAGAGTACAAGTGAACTTGACGAGAACAACTTCGTGCGAATGAAGCCGTGAAAGACGCGATTGATCAACGTGGCAATCGGTCCCATCACCGCTCGTGGATACAGCACCGCCACAAACGTTTCCCACATCCCAAGGCCAACAAGACCGAGTCCAAACAGGGAAACTGACCAGGCCAGCATGTCACTCAATCGACGACGCTCGCGTACTTCCGGAACAACGCGATCAGTTCTTCCAGCTTTTGATCACGATCAGCGGATTTACCATTTTCCATCGCTTCGGCGACACATGTCTTGAGATGGTTCTCCAAAACGATTTGTCCGACCTTGCCGAGCGCTCCCGTTGCCGCTGAAAGTTGCATCAGGATATCCACGCAGTACGCATCTTCATCAATCATTCGGCGAACGGCTTCGACTTGTCCGACAACTCGAGCTAAACGGTGATTCAGTTTTTTCTTTTCGTCGTCGTCAAGCATAGAACTACGGACAATCTCGTGTGCAAACGCATCATCGGAATCGATGCGTGGTGGGCGGATTCGCCAGTGTATCGCACCACATTGGACGCGTCACTAGACGCGCGAAAAGCCGATCCATCCTTCACGAGCGAGGACCCGAACGGCATGAGGTTTGCGATCGGCTATTGACGCCAATTGTTATTCCGAATGCGTGTCTCCGGGCCCTAATTCGCGGTGGTGTCAGCCACTCGAATCGGCGGAAAGTTCCCGTTTTTGATCGGACGACAAGTCCGGAAGATATTTCACGGCAGCCACGATCTTCCAAACATCGTCGTTGCTGTGCGTTTTGCCAAAGTCGCTCACCCGAGTCATCCCTTACATCTTCATTCCTGGCATCATCTTCATTTTGCCCGGTTCGTACGTGTCCGGATTACCGAAGCGGCGGACGATTTCTTTAAAGACGCTCCCTCTTTCGACTGGTTCATCAGTCTCCATCACCTTGTGGTACAAGTCTTCCGGAAGCACTCGCAGCGCAGTCATCAGCCCCATGATCGACATTGGCCACATCGCACGCATGCCCTGCACTTCACGCCGATTCCAAATCGCTTCCATCATCGAGTCGGACATGTTCATCGACTTCATCTCTTGCGGATATCCAGGCGTCGCGAATCCAGGATCATTTCGCGTCGCGTCGACCGGAGGGCGACTCGTGATGTTGGCTAGGTAGGAGTCAACGGAAGCGTTTTGGCGAATTCGTGGTCCGACTTGTCGCGTCATGTGATTCATCATGTGGTGAACCATGTGGCAATGGAACATCCAGTCGCCAGGGTTGTTGGCAATGAACTCAAAATCCGTTGCCTGAGCGATTCCCACTAATACATTGTTACGTGGAATCCACGCTGTTTTTGGCGCACGAGCGCCCTCGTGACCAGTTACCCAGAAAGTATGGCCGTGCAAGTGGATCGGGTGATGCTGCATCGGAGCAAAGTTCATCAAACGCACTCTCACTCGCTCGCCATGCTTCACCACGAGCGGTGTCGTGTAAGGTCCGCTGCGACCATTGATCGTGTGCCAATTCCAATCCATCCGCCAGCTATCGGCGATGGTTTGGTTCGGCTCTATGAAGAAGTTTTGGAAGATCAACCCGAAGTCACGATCGACTGGGGGATCAAACACTTTCTTTGGATGCACAATGAACCATCCGACGCTGCCGAATGCTTCCTGCATCGGCACGTGCGAATGATAGAAGAACGTGCCCTCCTCGTGAACGTCGAACTCGTAAACAAACGACTTGCCCGGTTCAATCACGTTTTGAGTTAACGTTTCACTGCCATCATACTGCACCGGCAATTCAAATCCGTGCCAATGAACGGTGGTTTGTTCAGGAAGCTCGTTGGTGACGATGATGCGAACGCGATCTCCTTGAGTGACTTCGATCGTCGGTCCCGGCATGCTGCCGTTGTAACCGTAGACGTTCATTTGGTAGCCGGGCAGAAATTCACGTTGGACTGCCATCGGGACCAAGTGAAACTCTTTCGCACCACGCACCATTTTCCAAGGAAGCTTTTCCAAATCAGGGGCTTCGAAGGGAGCTGGGCCAGCAGCGGCACTGCGGAAGCCCGGCATTCGTTTGCCGAGGTAGTAATCGCTATCGGGATCGTTACCGCGTGAGGGCTTGAAACGCGAGTAACCCTCGTACTCCGCTTTCACATCCGAATCTGCCGGCACTTTAGGCTCAGGATGCTCGGAATGCTTCGTATGCCCTTTCTTCATCGGCATATTGTCCATTTCCATATCCATCGGCTCCTGGGCCGTGGTCTTGTCGGCCAGTAGTCCGCTGGCCAATCCGCCAACGGTAGCGAGCTTTAAGAATTTGCGACGATCTTCAGTGGATGACATTTTCTTCTACCTAGGTTTCGGAACGGAATCGATGTGACCTGCGGGCGTCGGTCCTTGGGCGGCCATCAGACCACCGTCGAGTAGAAAGCCATCGATCCTCGCCTCTTGAATTCGCACGTCACGGAATTGGTCAATCTGTTGCAGTCGAGCGGTGAAGTATTCTCGCTGTGCGTCGAGAACATCGGGCCAATCGACGCGGTTGTCTTGATAGCTTTGAAGCAGTTCTTGATAGGCTTGCCGGCGCTGTGGAATGATCACGCGTTCAAACTCCGTGGCATGTTGCAAAGCTGTTGCGTACATTCGATAAGCCATCGCCAATCGCTCGCGCAACTGCAACTCGACTCGGCGAATCTCTTCCTGTTGTCTTTGCAAGTCTCGCCGGGCTTGCAAGATCGTGCCCTGATTTCGATCGTAGAGCGGAATTTCCAGTTGCACACCAGCGTTATAAACCGGATCGTTGTTTGAAAAGTTGTAGCCCGGCCCACCCGTGACCACGATGTCCGGAACCCATTGAACCGACTCGCGCTGGAGCGTCGTTTGATCGGCACACAGTTTTGCCCTGGCGGCGAGCACTTCAGGGCTATCTTCGACCAAGCCGGTGTATACAGTTTCAAAGGGCGGCAACGTCGCTTCAGGACGCAGGCTCCCGTCAATGCGTCCGATCGGCATCGGGCAACCGACGATGGATGTTAGTTGCCGAAACGATTCAGCGAACTCGTTCTCGGCATTCAGCAGATCGAGCCGACGTTGCTGCAGCATGACATTGGCACGTCGGACTCCGGGTAGATTCGTTTGGCCTTGATTGAACAACTCTCGGGAAGTGACGCTGCCGTCTTCCGCTGTCTTGAGCAATTCGGATTGCAGAGCAACTCGCTCCATTGCCGCGAGTGTTTGATAAAAATGTCGTTGAATGTCGTTGCTGACTCGATACTGCTGCGCTATCGCTAGGTGCTCAGCGACGCGGGCGCGTTGACGGTATTTCAAACGGCTCAGTTGCAATTTGTTTGCCGTAACGAAACGTTGTTGCACTTCAAACCCTTGAAACTCACCGGCGGACCCATCGCTGTTGATCTTTTCGCCGACGTACATCAATACAGGGTTTGGATATAAACCCGCCTGCAACGCCTTTGCCGTCTCGCCACCGATCTGCAAGCGTGCCTGCCGAATCGTCGGATTGTTCGCCGCAGCCAACTGCAGCAAGCCGTCGAGCGTGTAACTCGACATCGATTAGGGGTTCGACTCAGCACTGACAAGATCTGCGTCCATGAAACCCGATGGCAGTTCGGGGAGCGGTGGCAGTTCACTGTCGGGCAACACCTGTCGAGCTGCGACACCCATCGTTGCGTTCTGGCGAAAGTCAATGTCTTGAGCAGGAAGTTGCGACGTTGCCATTGCCGCAACGAGGAGCAACAAACTGTGAGATCGTGAGATTCGTCGGTTCACTGCGATCGTCCCTTCCGTGATTTTGAATCGGCAACCGTGCCGCTCAAGAATCATCGGAGCAATACCCTCTACGGGTAAACGAATAGCTTAGTCAAAAGCGATGATGTCCGGCATAGTGATAACAAAAATGCCGGCTGGGCAACTTGTACTAGTGCTTTGTCAGCATTGAATTTTAGGGTAGACGGATTTTAGTTTGTTCCGAGCGTCGTCGATTTTCATTTGCCAGTCGACGCCGCGCTGATTGTTGTTGACATCGGCTGACCAAGCCGCAATTTCGCGTTGCAGGA
>JBBSJZ010000356.1:0-6617 GCA_038256795.1 Pirellulales bacterium
ACACGTTACCTGAGCGTTTGAGGAAAGCCGGCGTCAAGTTCGCGATCTGTGGCGAGGGGCCGGGCTATCCCGGAGGTTCTTCCAACGCGAGGAATCTTCCCTACCACGCCGCCAACGCGGTCGCTTACGGATTGCCACGTGACGAAGCGATTCGCTCGATCACACTTTCGGCCGCCGAGATCCTCGGGGTTGCCGACCGCATCGGCTCGATCACGAGCGGCAAGCATGCCACGCTCATCATCGCCGATGGTGATATTTTGGAGACGGAGTCCAACGTCACCGACGCCTTCATTGAAGGCCGCCGTGTCGACTTAACCAGCCGGCACACGATGCTTTACGAAAAGTACAAGCAAAAGTATGCACCGCAGGTCAAGGCTGCGAAGTGACCCGGCGAGCCTGTCAAAACCGTTAACGGTTCGTCGCTTGAGTGACCCGCCGGCAATCGATCAACACGGCCGTTGACGAATTCCGCTAGCCTGGAAATTCAGGCTTCTTAAATCAGCCGACAACCTAAACTCGCGTGAGTTTGGTAACGCGTCCGGTGGCGACCCACTCGGCAATGAACAGATTGCCGTCGTTATCGAAGCATGCATCGTGGGGGTGAACGAACTTGCCGTCCTGCCAGCGGCTTTCATCACTGCGAATGGTGAAGCCATTGGTCTTTTCTTTATCCGCTAAAATACGCTCGCGATCGTCACCGAGTGTGACCACGGTGTTGTAGTCCTTGTCGACGATCGAGACTCGTGCGACGAGTTCGGGGACGACCATCAAATCACCGTGCGTGTCGACGTTGGCGGGCAATCCGAAGTCAGGAATCGTTCGCTTGTAGCTGCCGTCGACGCCGAGCACCTGCAGCGTGTTGTGGGCGCGATCGGTGACCACAAGCACGCTTTCTTCCGAGCGATCATCCAAGCCGATGCCATGCGGCGTTGCGAAGCTACCTTCGCCCTCGCCGGGGCCGCCAAAGCACTCCATCCAGTTGCCTTGAGCATCATAACGATGGATGTAGAAGGCACCGTACCCGTCCGCGAGCAAAAAGCCACCATCAGGCAGGAACGTGAAGTTGGTCGGCAAAAATCGATCTTTACCCCACACTTGTTCGGGATCGGTATCTTCACCGGCCGCGTACTTGCCACTCTTCATCGGCGCGTATTGTTGCCAAACCGTTTCGCCGGTAAGCGTCAACTTGGCGATCGACTTCACGTTTTGGTAGGCGGCGACGTAGAGGTACGGCGTGCCGCTTTCGACGCGGATCTTCACACCGTGCCCGCCACCTTGGAACTGTTGTCCGAACGCGCGAACGAAACGGCCTTCGGGATCGAATACAAAGATCGAAGGGTGATCGGCAAGTGCCGCATTGCCTTCGTGAATCACGTAGAGATTGCCATCCGGGTCGACGTCGACATTGTGCGTCGTTTGCCAGTGATATTTGCTCGGAAGCTGGGGCCAAGCGTGCTGGAACTTGTACTGGTGGTCGCCGCTGCCGATGACTTCCTGGGCGGCGGTGCGTTTGGAGGTGATCAATGCGGGGGCGAGCGCTGCGGTGGCAGCAGCCGACTTCAAGAATGTGCGACGCGAAGCAGCGGATGCAGACATGACGAGCCTATCGAGGTCAGGGAATGCGGCGGGTGGGAACCCATCATGTTCGCGATGTCGCCGCGCGTGGTCAAGTCTGCGATCCGCCCGAGCCTTTGACAATTTGCGGGCCGTTGGCAATTTGCGGTGATGCGGTTACCAAGTCCAACCAACGCAGCACTTGGTCACGAAACGATTGCTCGTTCCGGCCGATGGTTCGCCAAGCTACCGTCGGGTCACTGGCTAAGCATCTGAGTCGCGTCAAACAACCCGTAAGTTGTCGTTGCAGCGACTCGGATTGCAAGGGCGACAGGGGCACTTCACTGAGTCGCAGGCGTTGACCGCGAGTGTGTGATTCGATACTACTGAGCACGCCTTGTCGTGCGACGAATCGCTGGCCGGCGACAAAGCTACGTCGCAGTTCGCCGGCTTCATTGAACTGAAACACGAGATCCGCTCCGCCATAAAAACTCGCTTGCGAGGAAGGTCGAAAACCGATGAGCCACGCCACGCCATCCACGATCGTTTCGCCGCGAACCGGCATCGCTCGGCCATCGCGAAACAAATCTTCGCGGTCCTGTTCAATTATTGCCATGTCACTGCCTCGCCGATCGGTCGCGAGCATTCTTCGTCCGTGTTGCGGACATTGCCGACGTGCTTTGATACCGGTGTGCGACGTAGGAGTTCATTGGCGGCGGGAACGAGCATCGATCGCAACGATTCCGTATCTTGGTGGCTCGGATCGAGCCAAGTGTCGAAATCGTCGCTGGCCAAGATCACCGGCATGCGATCATGAATGTCACTTGTTAAATCGTTTCCTGCGGTGGTGATGATCGTGCAAGATTGAATGGGCGGTTCACCAGGCATTGCCTTACGGTTTTCTTCCCACAATCCGGCCATCGCGAAGACTCCACCATCGCTGTGCTCAATCAGGAAAGGTTGTTTGGTCTTGCCTTCCGTTTTCCATTCGTAGTAGCCATCGGCAACGACGAGACAACGTCGGCTAGCTAGAGCCTTTCGAAACGACGGCTTCTCATGAACCGTCTCGCTGCGTGCGTTGATCATCTTGCTGCCGATCGCCAGCGAATCAGCCCAAGCGGGAACGAGTCCCCAGCGAAACCATTTGAGTTGCCGCAATCGGCTGGCCTCGCCGCGAACGATTGCCGGGATGTTTTGGGTCGGCGCGATGTTGTAACGCGGTGTCGCAAGGGCTTGATTCACTTCAGCGAACGACTCGCCTTGGTCGTCGACGAGGAACATTTGCAGCCAATGACTCGGCGGCGTTCGAAGCGTCATGCGACCACACATGAAAATTTTTTCTTGCAGCGAGTAGATTTGTTGGCGTGTAATCTGGCGACTGTAGCGTGCTGCGTCAGTTGTAGCGAAACGCCTCGTGCAAAATCAATCACCGGTCGTACCCTTCATGATGGTGATGTGGGAAGCGAATGCGCCTCCGCAATCGCCTCCCACATGCAGCCCATCGCCGCCATAGACGGCACTGATTCACGGGCGATACGCTGGTTCACGGCACGCAAGACCCTTGGGGAAAGAGTCTGCCGTGTCGCTTCCCAGCCACCCGTGAGTCAATTGACGGTTGCACATCCAGTGCCGTCGTCGAAACGCGGCGCTGTCAAGAAAGGGATTGCCGGTTAAGCTAGGGCTCGAAAACCGGGCGGTTCAGGCATCGAACCGGCTCTTTTGATACCTTGCGAGTTCGATCCTTGAATTTTCCGCTCCTGTTTCGAGTCCTCGGCACGATCTGTTTGTTGATCGGCGGATCGATGCTGTTCAGTTTGCCGTTCGCGATCCCCGCGTTGTCGGTCCGCACGCACTTGCCGGCGGCGACCGACATCGAGTGGCAAGGGATTCGTGGACTCTTGGCGAGCATGGCGGTATGCATGGTGCTCGGGGTAATGATGCGGATTTACGGGCGTGGACACCGAGCACCGCAACTCTTCCAAAAGGAAGCGATGGCGATCGTCGGCCTGAGTTGGGTGCTGGCGACGATCCTCGGGGCGTTGCCGTTCTATCTCAGCCACACGAGCATCCGCCAAGGCGAACCGATCACGTTCATCGAGGCGATGTTCGAGTCGCAATCGGGCTTCAGTACCACCGGAGCGACGGTGCTCACCGATCTAGAGACGCCCGAGCTTGTCCCGCACTGCATTTTGTTTTGGCGTTCGTGGACCCACTTCCTGGGCGGCCTCGGGATTGTGGTGTTGTTCGTGGCGATTCTCGGTCAAGGCTCGGCCGGCAAAGCCATGATGCGGGCTGAGATGCCGGGTCCGACCAAGGAGGGCAGCATGCCACGGATGCAGCACACCGCGTTGGCCTTCGCCGCCATCTACGTCGGTCTCAATTTGTTGCTCACGATCGTCTACATGCTCGAGGGAATGTCGCTCTTTGATGGACTCTGCCACGCGTTCGGAACGATGGCTACCGGCGGGTTTAGCACGTACAACCGCAGCCTCGGTGGCTTCGACAGTCCGACGATCGAGTACACCACGATCCTGTTCATGGTGATTGCGGGAACGAACTTCACGTTGCTGTATCTGGGTCTACGGTTTGGCCCGCGGCGGTTGATCCGTGACATCGAGTTTCAAGCCTTCATCGGGATCATCTTGCTGGTCACGTTCGGCGTCATCTTCTTCGGAATGCGATCCAAGGATCCTGGGTTCGAGGACCTCTCAACGTCGCTGCGCAATGGAATGTTTCAAGTCGTCTCGGTAATCACGACAACGGGCTATGGAACGGCCGACTTTGACCAGTGGAATAACTTTGGCCGCGGCATCCTGTTGCTGCTGATGTTCGTCGGCGGTTGTGCGGGTAGCACCGGTGGCGGTTTGAAGGTGATTCGCCACGTTTTGTTTTATAAGATTCTGCGCCGAGAAATTGAGCGAGCACATCATCCCCGCGTCGTGCGTCACTTGCGTCTCGGCGGTAGCGTGATTGAAGACCCAGCCATCTCTCAAGGCATCGTGGTCTACTTCTGCATGATTCTCGCCATCTTCGTTTTCTCCTGGTTGGCACTGATCACCTTCGAACCCAACAGCACTTGGGGCGTCATCGAGACCGCTGCCGGCGAGGAAACCGTCATTCACCCGCCTGGTTCGTCGCCCGCAGGCGATGAACAGATCGAACAGCGATTGCTCAAGGGCACGCTCGACGAAAAACTGTTGGACTCGGCCAGCGCCGTGGCGGCGACTCTCAACAACATCGGCCCAGGACTCGGCGTGGTCGGTGCGACGCGGAACTACGCGAACTTCAGCCAGGGGGCGAAGCTGCTCTTCGTGTGGTTGATGATGCTCGGCCGCGTCGAAGTTTTCAGCGTACTGGTGTTGGTATTCCCGGCGTTTTGGCGCCGGGCTTGAGCCCGTCTTTAAATCGTGCGCCCGCATTTTGGTAGACTGGTGCCTAGCCAATGACCGCTCGGCTCCCGAGAGATCCGGCATCAAAAATTACTCAACTCGAACCCCCGCACGTGCTGATGCGATCGATCATCCCCCTGATGATGCTGGCAACGATGTCGCTCGCCTGGTCTCAGGACAACCCGCCCGATGTCGAGCCACGTCCGCCGGGCGAGACTGTTCGTAATCGCAGCGCCGTGATCATCGAGTTCGACGAGGACATCAATCCTCTCAGCGGTGCGCTGCTCGAGCGCAAGTTCAAAGAAGCGGTCGATGCCGACTACGACGTTATCATCTTGGACATTCACAGCCCCGGCGGTTTCACGTCCGTGACGTTCGAGTTGATGGATTTACTGCTCGACGCCAAGGATGTCGAAACCGTCGCTTGGATCGAGAAGGATGCGATCAGTGGCGCTGCGCTGCTCTCGCTCGCGGCGGACAAAATCATTATCCGTCCCGACGCTCGCATCGGTGACGCCGGTGAAATCGTGATGGGCGAAGATGGCGCGTATCGTTACACCGAAGCGAAGAGCCGCAGTGTGCTCGCTCAAAAGGCAAGAGATACCGCGAAAGCGACCGGCCGACCCGAAGTGCTCGCCGAGAAAATGGTCGACAAGGACATGATCGTCTTCAGCGCCACGCGAACGTCCGACGGCGAAACGCGGCTGTTCTCGGACAAGGAGTGGGAGACGCTTGCGGATGCCGGCGAGTGGCAGCGTGGTCAACCCATTCGCGAGGCGGGTAAGGACATGTTCTTTATCGCCAACGGAGAACGAGCCGTTGAACTCGGACTCGCCGACCACACGGCCAACGACCGCGCCGAGCTGGCTGAGATTCTTGGCTTGCGAGAACCGATTCCCATTGTCAAACGCACGTGGGTGGACACGTTCGTGCTGGTTCTCAACTCCGGCTTCGTCACATTCCTGTTGCTCGTCGTCGGCATGATCGCGCTGGTGATCGAACTCAGTGCGGCTGGCTTCGGCGTGGGTGGCCTGGTGTCGCTGCTCTGTTTCGGGCTGTTCTTCTGGAGCCGATTTCTCGGTGGCACTTCGGGTTGGCTCGAGGTGACCTTATTCGTCATCGGGCTGATGTTCATCGCCGCCGAGCTGTTCGTGATCCCCGGCTTCGGTGTTTCTGGCGTCGCCGGGCTCGGGCTGACGTTGTGGTCGCTCGTGATGGCATCGCGGCGGGTGATGATGCCCGACAGTGGCGCGGACTTGATGAGTTTGAGTACCGATGTGCTGACCGTGCTCGCCGCCTTCGTGGGTTTTTTGGTGGCGCTACTGTTCTTGTCCAATTACATCGGTGAAATTCCGGGATTGAGTCGATTGACGCTGCGTCCGCAAGTTGCCGCGGACGCGTTGTTGGCGACCGCGTCGGAATCCGTGGCCATGGCTTCCTGGCAAATCGTAAGCGTTGGCGATGAGGGCGATGCGATCTCGGCGCTGCGACCCAGCGGCAAAGTGCAAGTTGGTGAGACGATTGTCGATGTCGTTACCGAAGGCGACTTCGTCGATGCCGGGTCGCGAGTCAAAATCGTCTTGAAACAGGGATCCAGAATTGTCGTCCGCAGGGTCTGACTTCAGGCGAGCGGCAGTTTCAAATAGACCCTCTCCCTCAACGCTTCGTTGGGGG
>JBBSJZ010000357.1:0-6604 GCA_038256795.1 Pirellulales bacterium
ACCTTGGACGGGGTTGTTGGCAATGATCGGCAACCGTTTGACGATTTGCATCGACGCCTCGTTACGGTCGCTCACCGTGATCGAGGGATTGGCGAGTAATTTGGCTTCCTTGCTTTGGTCCAAGGCTTGAATCAGGACCGCGGCATCGAAGTTATTGGACAATGATCGCAGCGCCAAACTCGTCGCGCCGTCCGGTGCCATCGCGTCAAAAGTCGCCGTCGCGCTGAACGTTTGCGCGAACGCCGTGGGGTCGGTCACGGGACGAATACCTCGCAACCAGTTGACGCCGAGTCGTTCAATTTCCTGGAGACTGACGTCATAGATCAACGCCGTGATGCGGACCTGTTTTCTTGGGACGTCAAGTTGCTCGATCGCGTTGGCTGCGATGCGAATTTCATCCGGCGTTCCCTTGATCATCAACCGGTTCTCTTCGGCATAGACGGCCACGACCGTCGTGCTCGATAGCGCTTCCTTGAGCGGCGCGGCGAGCAATTCGGCGTCCGTGTACTGCATCGTGAAGTAGGCGATATCGTGTTGCACCATTTGGCCGATACCCGCACCGAAACTTGCCGTCGCATCGCTGGATCCCGCACCGCTATCGCCACCCGACGCGACGATTTGGTCCATCGGTAACACCACCAAACTATCACCCACTTGTCGATAGCCAAATCCCGAAGCGGCGAGAGTCGATGCGAGCACGTCGCGGAGTGGCGCATCGTGAAAGACACCGCTCACTTCGCCGCCAACCGCTTCGCCGGCAACGATGTTGATCTTCCACAAATCACTCATCAAGAAAACGACTTCGGAGATCGCGGTTTTGCGAAAGCTGATGCTGCCGCGGCGCTGGAGAGCCGCCTCGATCGTCGCGCTGGATGTAACCACTTCCCCACCCACACTTCGCGTGTCGCTCACCGACGACGGCGTGCTGGGCGGCGGCAGGAATTGGGCACGCGAAATCGCCGCCGAAGAGCCGGTTGCGGCCAACACCAGCGCGAATACGCCTCGAGACACCACGCCGGATAAGCGAGCGAACGCCAGCCGCGAACCGATGAATCGGACGGGTTGATCTCGGTGCTTGAAGTTTGCTGCGCCATCCATGGCTGGGCATCTCCATCCGCAGGTGCGAACGTCTAATGAGGGTGTTACGAATTACAACGGGCCACTTACCCGGGCAGGCAAGATGGCAATTTCGTCAAGTGGATCTTCGGCTTCGAGCTCTAAGCCATACGCGGTGTATCTGACTTCTAAACCAATATCCGAACCCTTGCTTTCGGCAGGGCTGATCACGAGTGAAGTGGTCGTCAATAGCCATTGTTGGTCATGGATGTCCTCTAAAATCTTCGTTATCGAATCAATCGGACCCGACGCGCGTAAATCGATCGTTATCGTCGTGAGCAGGAACTCCGATTCCTGGCCATAGTCGGGCGCCGTGGTTTTCCGCACGTCGTCATCCATCAATCCCCAGGGCCGGGTCATCCCGGCCGCCGCATCAATGTGCCGAAGTCTCGCTCCGGCTTTGCGAACGAGCTCCGTCAACTTCTCTCGAACCTCCGCGACCTCCGATGGCTCGATCGATCGAGTCTGCAACTTCTGCAGACTGCCGATCAAGTTGGCCGCAATCGAGCTCAGTCGTTGATCACGAATGTTGGCTTGTTCCACTTCCGATTTCAGTTCGATCAGTTCGGACGCATCACGGCGGCGCTGACGGTATTCATCGACCCATGGCACGCCCACGGCGACAATTGCCACGAAACTTCCGATCGCTAGGGTTGCTCGGGTTAGCCGTTTGTGAGGTGTGTTCATGATCGTACGTTCCTAAGGCGACAGGCATTCTCATTCGCACCCTCAGACGCTTCGTTGGCTGAGCAGAGCGATTCTCGCGACGCTAGTTGACGGGCGCCGCAATTAACGATCTCGCGGCTTCGGTTGTGGTCAAACGGACAACGAACCGAAATCCCTCACTTTGGGATTCCATCGTCGTTCCCTGCAAAGCAACCTGGCTGATGTCCGGCAACCGCCGAAAGTGATCGACAACTTCGTACACGAGCGATTCATCAACCGTGATGCCGTCGACCCTGGCGATCCCGTCGCCGTCGACGCGAAATTCATTGAGCTTCACCGTGTCCGGCAAACATTGGGCAATCCGCGTGAGCAACAGATCCCAGCGCGGATTGACGGACTGGACCGAGATCTTCTCGAGTTGGGCGAGTAATTGTCGTTGGCCCGTCAATTCGACGAGCCGCAGCTGTGTTCGCTGCATCTGGTCTTCCATCTGGGTACGGCTGGCGCTGGTCGCTTGCTCACGCCGTCGCTCGCCAGACACCAAGCCGTACGCAACCATCAAGAAGAGTGCAGCCGCTACCACCGGCACTAGTGCAATAGCCCATTGGATCGGCCAAGGCTGGTCCGGCGCGCGGCGAAACCGACCGAGCATATCGGCAATCGATTCAACCGATACATCCGTCAAAAGCGGTACGATGCCTGCAACGACGGGAACGTATCGGGACGCTCGAAATCGCGGATCAATCCGATACAGGTGATCGATCATGGGGACTTCGAGGATCGATGCTTCGATTTGGTTGCGATCGCCGAGTGCGGCCATGGTTCGCGATAGTTTCTCTTGCTCACCGTAAATCGACATCTTGCTGAGTTCGCTCGACGTGATCCCGCGGTGGCGATGACAGAATCGTCGCAATCGCGAGATATGGCCATCGATCGCATCGGACAATGCAGCTTCGTCCGAACCGCCCGCGGGGCGATAATCCAGTAGTAATTGGCCTCGGTACGCAATGCCAAGGTCCCAGTGAGCACCGCTGCCGTCGGCAATCAAAACGGGCTCGTCCGACATGTTCGCCGTGCCCATCAGTCGTGCGACGCTCACCAGCGACGGTTCAATCCAAGCGACGTCGGCGTCCGCCGCACTGATCGCATCGTAGATCAGTTGCAGCGATCGCAGATTCACCACCCCGGTTACCACGTGCTCGACGCCGGGAGCGAGTCGCGTGCGAGAAAATCCGGTGACCTTCTCGCCGGGACCGAGCTGCAAGTAGCGAGGGACTCGGGAGTGCAGCATCTCCAGTTCACGATCAACGACTTCCGTCGATCCCATCGCGACACGGGTGACGCAAAAGTCCGCGTCGAGCGAAACGGCGACACGCTGGCGGCGCACTTGATTGCGGTCGAGTAGCTCCGATACCGCACGCTCGAGTAGCCCGGCGTCCGACGTCACCAACCAACCTGAAGGTTCGCTGCAGGCGATTTCATCGATTTCGATTGCATAGACGCCGTCGTCCGCGCGAGTCGCGACAGCCAATTGCAGTCGATTCGACTCAACGCGAAGCGAGAAGCAACGCTTGGCGTGATGCGATTTCCGCGATCCGGGTGGAGAGAGTGGCAGGTTGACCATCGATGAATTTATCGCGCGGAGGGAGACCGAAAAACGTAGCTCATGATTTGCGACCGTGACGCCATCGAAAGCTCATGGAGTCGCAAATGCCGCACGGCGCGATCGCCAAATCGGCACAAACGCTAGGAACGTTAACTTTCGATCCGCCGGCGGTGGCAATCTTTCTTTGCGAGTTGTCATGCTTTGGGGAATGAGACGCTGTGTTAGACTGCGAGGCATCATGCATTTCATCGACCCCGACACGACGCATTCTCGAATGGTTATCACGGCAATGCGGTGGCTCGTCCTCTCGCTCGTCATGCTAGGCCCGGTCGCAGCGGCCCGCTCCGCCGAGTTTTCTACTTACGACGGTCAATACATCCGCCTACACCTCGACGTCGGCGATGACATCGAGGCTCGACAATACGTGGACGCGTTTGATGCCGGGATTGCTCAAGTGGCGGCTTACTGGGATTTGCCGACGAGCGAGTTGGCCGCCTGGCGAGTCGAGGCGACCCTCATGACGAGCCGTCAAGCCGCCACCGCTGCGGGCTTGATGCAGGATCGGATTCCCGATTTTAAGTTCGGTTATGCCGCCGGTAGAACGCTCTACGTGATCGCCCAGCCGAGCGTCTATTACAACGAGCACTTATTACTGCACGAAGGCATCCACGCTTTGGTCCAGCACGTCTTCGGGGGTCGTGGTCCGACTTGGTTCATGGAAGGCACGGCAGAGCTGTGGGCCACGCATCGCGGCCGAGGCGCCGACGTGCAGATCAACGAAATACCCCATTCACGTGAGGAATCACCGTACTGGGGCCGCTTGAAGATCATTCGTGACGCGCGCGAGGCGGGATCGATTCCATCGATTGAGTCGATCATGCGAGCACCACCGCGGCTCGATGGCGACGTGAACGCGTACACTTGGTCGTGGGTGCTGTGCATGCTATTGACCGAGTACCCACCGTACAACGATGTTTTTCAAGCGATGACGATCGCCGGGCATGACGAGTCCAACGCCCTCACACGGCAACTTTACCAACGATTGCGTCCGGATTGGCCAGCACTCGTGGCACGATTTCGCTTGCTGGCTCATGCGCTCGACTACGGATTCGATTGGCACTCCGAACGTGTCGCCATTCGCTCCAACGACCCACGCTGGGATCGCGCGCCGATCAACATCCGGGTCGCGGCTGACCAGGGTTGGCAATCCGTCGGAGTGGTGATCCCCGCCGGCCGAACCATCACCGTGCAAGCGAGCGGCGAGGCGATTCTCGCGCGGCAGCCGAAACCGTGGCGGAGCGAACCCGATGGCGTCACGATCCGCTATCACGAAGCGCTACCGCTGGGCCAACTCGTCGCCTGTCTCGTGCCCTTTGAATCCCTCGCGGACCAACCGCTAATGTCGCTGCGAACGATTCCGATCGGTGAACGCGGTGAAATCGTGGTTGACCAGCCGAGTTGGTTGATGCTGAGGATCAATGATGCCGCGGGCGAGATGGCCGATAATTCGGGCGGCTACCAAGTACGATTGGAGTGATGCGTCGACACGAGGCCCTGCGGTGCGGTTGATGGTGAGATCCTCACTTCGCCGCCAACGTATCAAACACGGCATTGAAAATTTTGCGGTTGCTTTGGCGAGCGTGTTGGCACCTCGCCAGGATCATGGCCTCGTCGCGTTCGTTCATGAGGAAAGCAAGACTTCGCATCGAATCGACGCCATCGGGCAACTCGTGTCGCGCCGGTGTATTCATCAACCGCAAGTTCGCTTCGACCCAACGCAAGGTGCGGTAGTTGGTGATGAGCGTGAGCGCGTCGGCTTCGGCCAAGTAGCCTGCCGCCGCCAACTTTTCTAACGACGCCGTGGTGCCCGGCTCGATTATCGCTGGCGCATCCTTGGCATGCTTGAGGGTGAGAGTTTGTGAAATTAATTCGACATCGACGGTACCACCCTCGCCACGCTTCAGGTTTCCGCTCGTCGTGGACTCTTGCATCCGCGTCCGCAGCGAACGAACTTCGCTAGCGATTTGTGGATTCCAACGGGTCGAGATAATCACCTTGACAATTGCGGCGTCGATTTTTTTGCGGAGCCGTCGTGAGCCCGAGATGGGTCGGGCCTTGCACAGGGATAGTCGCTGCCAAAGCGATGCGGTGCCTTGGTGAAATCGCTTCAAAAAGTCGTCGACCGGAATGGCGAGCAACCCTTCTTCGCCGGTCATTCGCAAGCGGCTATCGAGTTCATAAAGTTGACCGAGCGGTCCGGGATGATTGATCTGCGACATCACCTGTTGCGAGAGTTGATTGAAGAAATGCCGGTTGGTCGTGGTCGCGCGATGACCGCCGATCCGTCGCCGGGTTTCGCCTTCGTTGTCGTACAGAAAAACGACATCAAGATCGCTGTGATAGTTCGGTTCTCGACCCCCAAATTTGCCCAGTGCCAACGCGACCATTTCCGCGGGTTCGTTGTCATCGGTCATCGGGTCGCCGAAACGTTCAGCCAGTTGTTCTTGTTGAAAAGTGATGACCCGGCGGACGCACGCTTCCGCGGTATCGCTGAGCGCCTCGTGCGTCGATTCGACCGTTTCTTTACCGAGAATGTCGCGAACACCGATCGTTAAATGGGCCGCGTTCTTGAAACTGTGCAAGATTGGCACGATGTCCTCGGCACCCCGGCAAAGCTCGATTGATTGGGCATCCAACCGCTGGGTCGACGGCAATCGATTCGTTAGCAGCGAGTCGAGAAGCTCGTCGATCATCCCCGGATTGCGAGTCAGAATCTGGGTCAAGTAAGGAGTCGCCGCGCACAAGCGAACCATCAACTGCATCGTCGGTCGATTCGAACCCATCAACTCCCAGAGCA
Organism: Pirellulales bacterium; assembly: GCA_038256795.1. GTDB lineage: Bacteria > Planctomycetota > Planctomycetia > Pirellulales > Pirellulaceae > JBBSJZ01. The sequence goes on from JBBSJZ010000357.1 coordinate 6,246, forward strand.
CGGATTTGGCACCGATCGAATCGGTCACTTCCACCAGGGTCGATAGTGTCGCATGAGGATCCGGCGTGCGATGAATCTCGCTGAGCAGCGTCGGCGCGATGAGTGCGAAAAAATGCCGACATCGTCGCGGCGACAAATAGGGAATCGATTCAGCCCGCAACTCGGTCAAGTCCTGCATCGCCCGCTCGGGACTGGAAAAGCCATGACGCGACAACACCGAAGCCACGAGTCGAGGATCGGGTTCGGGATCGAGCATCAAGTCGGTTTCATCGGGCACCGACTCCGAATCACTCGGCGCGTCGATCATCAAGTGGTTGATGATCTTGCGGTTGACTTCAAACGTATCGCGCAGCTGAGTG
>JBBSJZ010000358.1:0-6582 GCA_038256795.1 Pirellulales bacterium
GATCGCGGGTCGTTTGGGGATCAAGCTCTCGCTCGACCGCTTTGATGAATTGTCCCGAATCACGCCCGTGCTCGGTGATTTGCGTCCCGGTGGGCGTTTCTTGATGGAGGACTTTCACAACGCGGGGGGACTTCCGGCGCTACTAACGCGGCTTCGTGATCTACTCAAACTCGACGCTCGCACCGTGACGGGTGGAACGCTCGAAGCGGCGATCGCGGGTGCCGAGTCAATCGATGACGAAGTGATCCGCACGCGCGAGAACCCCGTCGCGCCGGCCGGCGGTTGTTGTGTCCTTCGCGGCAACCTTGCACCGAATGGCTGTGTCATCAAGTCCATTGCCGCGGACCCCAAATTGCTAACGCATCGCGGACCGGCGATCGTGTTCGATGACTATCCGACAATGAAGGCTCGCATCCACGATCCCGATCTCGACGTATCGGCAAACAGCGTGTTGATTCTGCGCAGCGCCGGGCCACTGGGCGCACCCGGGTTTCCCGAATGGGGCATGTTGCCGATCCCCCAGAAACTGCTGCGGGCTGGAGTGCGCGATATGCTCCGCATCAGCGATGCGAGGATGAGCGGCACGAGTTACGGGACCTGTGTCTTGCACATTTCGCCGGAGAGTGCCGCCGGCGGTCCGTTGGCTCTCGTTCGCGATGGCGACGAAATTGAAATCGACGTTCCCAATCGTCGCATCCACTGGCACGTCACGGACGAAGAGATTCTGCGTCGCCGAGGTGAATGCCCGCCTGGAAAGCCGCAGCCCGCGCGCGGCTACCTGCACCTTCATGCGGCGCACGTCACGCAGGCCGATCGCGGTTGCGATTTCGATTTTCTCGAAGGTCGTTCACCGGGTGCGGAGCCCGATATTTTTTGACGTCAACTTTCCTGCCCCTCACCCTGCCCTCCCCCACGATGCGTTGAGGGCGAGGGTACATTTGAAATGACCGTTCGCCTAAGGGATCAACCAGAATGCACCGGCGAGGGCGGCCGCTTGTGTCAGTCCGCCTCGAAGTGAGATCGGTACGGGTGGGACGATCCATGGTGCACAGTTGCCGGGGCGATAGTATCCCAACGCGTATTGGCACTCGCCGGGCGGATGGATGCCCATCTTGTACGGCATGACCGCGATGTTGGCGAAGAAATGTGCTGAGGAGACGACCGGCTGCAAGAACGGACCGGCGGTGTGACCATAGCGTTCTAAGTTGACTTCTTCAAAGTACAGCGGTTTGTGGCACAGGTTCGATGCCTTGTACGTCATTAAGGTTCGCGTCCAGTTTCGTGGTTGGTAAGCGACTTGTTCGATCAAACACTCCGTCGGTAGCCCCCAGTTCTCGGAGATGTAGACCAAATCCGCTTCGCTCAGTCGATTGATGGAAAGTTGCTCGGTCGATCCGTATTCGGTGCGGATGACGGCTTTCTCGTACGCCAAGTCCACGAGTCGGCCGGTGGCCAGCGGCACCCCGTCGATTGAACGCCACTGACGCGCGGCTTGCTTTTCATCGAACTTGTTTTTGAGTTTCGCGTATTCGTCTTCGGCGATGATGTCCGGACGGAAGGGTGGGCTAATGTCGAGCGACACGTCGCGAATCGATTGGTTAGCAATCCGTTTGCGGAATTCCTCGCATGACAATCCGGCGGCACGAGCGTCGGATTCTTCTTCCATTCTTCCAAAGGGCTGGCGAGGTGTTGAGGCCTTATCGCGGCTTTTCTCATCCGCGGCTCGTTCATTCGGATCACGTACCGAAAACGGATTATCAAAGCTTTCGTCCCGATCCGATGGCGATTCGCCTTCACTCGCTCCGGCACCCTCGGTCGAACTTCCACCCTTTAGCAACTCGCGTAATGACCGGCCATCGTTGCCTGGGGCCGGTTGCGTCGCCGAATCTGGGTTGCCAGGCACTTCGAGTTGACTCTGGCGATCCTCGGCTTGTTGTTGCAACTGATTGCGAAGACCGTTCGTCGGACGCGATTCTGATGGCGGCACCGGTGAGGACGGCGCGGCGATCGACGGCGCGGTCATCGACGGGGGCGGCAAGTCCAACTGCGGACTCGTGCGAACGGGACGAACGTCACGCGGCACTGGTTGCATGTCACCATCGGGATCGTCGCCGAACGGATTGCTGAATAAGTCCGCCGATCCGACTTCGGGTTGCGGAATCGGAGCTGGGATCGGGCGCAGCGCGTCGGGATCGTTGGTCGGGATTGGCGCGTTGCGTGGCAGATCAAATTGGGGATTCGCCCAGGCGGCGGTGGCAACGGGCGCACGGGACAGCTCGACATCGTGACCGACCGGTCGGAGTGAACTGACTTGCTGGATCGGCTGAGGCTCCTCAACCGAAGCGGTTTCCTCAACGAGCGGGCTTTTTCGCCACTGCAGATCCCAACCGTCGTGTTGCGGTTGATGTGGAGAGGCTGGGGCGATTTGCGATCCGGTTTTGGGAACCGGACGCATGCCCTGGGTCGAGGTGGCACGTGGGGCTTGAGCGGTTGCTAGTGAACCGAGCGACAAGCCGAGCAGCAGCGCGAGACTAGTTCGTTTCCCCCGCGTGAACGTCAGGGCTGTAGTTGGGCGCTTCTTGAGTGATCGCGATGTCATGCGGGTGGTTCTCCCTCACCGTGGCGGCCGAGACGCGAATGAATTTCGAGTCGCGTCGCAGTTCTTCAATCGTCCGTGTTCCGACATAGCCCATCCCGGATCTCAGCCCGCCGACCAATTGGTAGACGTAATCGCTGAGCGCTCCCTTGAAGGGCACTCGACCTTCGACACCTTCGGGCACGAGCTTTCCAGCCGCGGTCCCTTTTTGCCGATACCGATCGCTGCTTCCATCGACCATCGCGCCCATCGATCCCATTCCTCGGTACGCCTTGAAGGTGCGTCCTTGGTACAAAATCATCTTGCCCGGGCTTTCGGCCAGTCCTGCGAACAGACTGCCGATCATCACCGTGCTTGCTCCGGCCGCGATCGCCTTCGTAATGTCACCGCTAAAGCGAATGCCGCCGTCAGCGATGACAGGTATGTTTCGTTCTTGTGCCACCTTGGACGCTTCCAAGATCGCCGTAATTTGAGGGACGCCGACGCCACTGATCACTCGCGTCGTGCAAATCGATCCTGGTCCGATGCCGACTTTCACCGCATCCGCACCCGCATCGATCAAATCCCTCGCTCCATCTCCCGTCGCGACGTTCCCCGCGACCACTTCAATCTTCCAGCCTCGCTGGTTCTTAATCTCCCGCACCGTCTCAATCACGTTGCGGCTGTGTCCGTGTGCCGAATCGACGACCAGCAAGTCGACGCCTTGGCGAATCAAACTCTCGGCGCGGGCGAAATCGCCCACACCAATCGCCGCCCCGACGCGAAGTCGGCCCTGCGGATCCTTACAGGCTCTCGGGAAACGCTTCATCATGTCGATGTCGCGAATCGTAATCAGTCCCGTTAGTTTTCTATCTTCGTCAACCAGCAGAAGTTTCTCGACTCTTTTTGCCGTTAAAATCCGCTCAGCTTCCTCAAGCGTTACATTCCCTACAGCCGTCACCAAGTTCTCATGCGTCATCACATCTGAAATTGGGAGGTCTGGGTCTTCTAGGAAGCGAAGGTCGCGGCGGGTGAGAATGCCAGCGAGTTTCCCGTTGCTGCGGACAATCGGGATGCCCGAGACGTTCGCCTGGTCCATCAGCTCTGCGGCGCGCCCGACGCGTTCTTCGGGAAGCAGCGTCACGGGATCGATGATGATCCCGTTGGCGGATCGTTTGACCTTCAGCACTTCTTCGGTTTGGCGTTCGGCCGACATGTTCTTGTGGACGATGCCGAGGCCACCCTCTTTGGCCAGCGCGATCGCCATCTCGGCTTCCGTGACCGTATCCATCGGGCTAGAGAGCAGCGGGATTTGCAGCTTGATGTTGGCGGTCAGCCGCGTGCTGACGTCGACTTCGCTGGGCACCGCCTCGCTGTACCGCGGCAGCAGCAGCACATCGTCAAACGTGACCCCCGTTTCACCAATCTTATCGTCGAACATGCGTCCCAATTCCCAAAGCGGCACAAAGGCGGGAAAAGCGACGGATTATGCACGACGGGGAGGGAAACGTTAAGGGCGGACAAATCCCGTCCGCAGCGAAATCCTGAGATCATTGCGTGATTGGGATGACATCCGGGTGAGGTTCAGGGCTTCGATTGCTCGATTTCCGCGTCGCCGACGGGCGTTGCTTCCGCCGCCATCGGTTTCACGTCGGTGGTCGGTTCCTCATCGAGCACCAAGACGGGTTCACCCCAGGCCGCATTGAAGGTTTGGCCGCACTTGTCGCATTGGACATCCGTCCCGAGCTTTTGATCGTCGAGGACTTGGGTGAAATCACAGTGGCTGCACTTTACCTTTACATTCCCAGTTTCGGCGGCCATCGCCGCCAGGTGAGCTTGGGACACGTCAGCGACCTCGATGTCCAGCGGTTCGAGTGTTGTCAGTAGTTCAGGTGTGATCTCATCCACGGATGCCAAACGGTTGGCGAGTCGTCGCACGCTGCGTTCAAAACTGTTGCGAGACGTGCGTCCGTTACCGAAGTGTCGATCGCGACCGATGTACAGGTAGGTGAATCCACGCAGCAATCGACGGCGTGATTCCGTCGGCAACGTGTACTTGGCTTTCGCGGCAATCAGTTCATAGATGCGGCACAACTCCTCGGGCGAGTAGTCGTCGAACTCCATCGTCGTGCCCACGCGTGAGCTGAGTCCTGGGTTGCTGCGGATCATCCGCGCCATTTCGTTCGTGTATCCCGCCAGGATAACGACGAGTCGATCGCGTTGATCTTCCATGCGTTTGAGGAGTGTTTGAATCGCTTCGCGTCCGTACTGGTCTTGGCCACTTTCGTCGATCAACGTGTAGGCTTCGTCGATGAACAGCACCCCGTCGAGGGCTTCGTCGATTTTGGCATTCGTCTTGGGCCCCGTTTGTCCGGCGTACTCGGCGACCAGTCCGGAGCGATCCGTTTCGACGAGGTGCCCCTTTTTCAGGATGCCGAGAGCTCCGTAGATTTCCGCAATGATGCGAGCGACGGTCGTCTTGCCGGTGCCCGGGTTACCGACGAATGACATGTGCAACGTCGGCTGGGTCGTCGGCAATCCCGCCGCGACACGTTGCCGTTCCATTTTGAGGAAATTCGTCAGCGTTTGGATCTGTTCTTTGATCTCCGTCAACCCGATCAATTGATCGAGCTTTGCACGCGACTCGGCGAGCCGTTCCTCAGGCGTCCGCGTGTCCGGCGGTGCGGGCTTGGCGGGTGTTGGCGTGGCGGGTGGCGACGGATTCGCACTGCGGGGCGGACCGCTGGGTGTCGCCGTCGGTTTCTCGGCCGCGGTGACCGATACGCCCTCACGCAAACGCTTGGCCTCGTCTCGCAACCACTGCAGTGCATCGCGGGCGTTGTCCGTATCCGCCTTGTGGTCGACTTGGTCGGGGATGCGAACATTGAGCATTGCGAGTTGGCGACTGACGTTCTCGATCGCGGCAGTATCGTTGCGGCTCACATCACCATCGATGGCGGCGACGAGATTTGCCATCCGCATGGCGAGTGTTTCGAGTTCACCCCAGCGATCACGCAGCGCGGGCAACTCGATGAACGGCCGCACGAGATCTTGCCACCGAAATTCGCTCGACGCGTGGATCAACCACTGCACCGCTTCCTGCAATTGGCTGCCCATGACGCTTTTGCCCCAAATGTGCTCAAGCAACACTCGGCCGAGTTGCCGCTGTTCCAGGGAACGGGCTTCGACACCGGGCAACACGGATGCGAATACCTTCATCACGAAGCCTTGATGCAGGTCATCCATTTGACCGGAGACCGTCGCGGTTTCGTCGCTTTCCAGCCAACTGTACGAGCCACGAATCGATTCGCCACAGCCGATGTACAGGGCCTGGGTTTGCTGGAGCGCTTCGCGGTAGAGGCGAATCGATTCCACAATGCGGTCGTCGGCGGAGCTGGCCATGCAAATCGTTTGGGGGTCATGCGTTCGAGAATGGGTTGCAACAGCTTAGCGACTCGTTGACCCATCTGGGCACCCGAAGTCACGTCGACGTACGCCGGACCGATGTAAGCCGGATCTCATCAAGCCTCGATCCGGCCTACGGATTCAGGAGTCTTTCCAAGCGGCGGCGAGGACGGCGAGGCTTTTGAGTTGAGCCATGGAGTCGGGATCAACTTCGCGGCCAAAGAGGAGGTCGTTGGCTCGGGCGATGGGCCATTCGCTGTGCGGACGTTGTAGTAACTGCATCGTTTCGCCGGCGCACAGCTGGCCAGCTTGAATGACGCGCAGGTACCAACCGGTACGGCCGGTTTGGGCGACAGCTTTGGTGAGCGTTTTATGGCCCCAACGGCGTGAGATTTTCCAACACGGTTGCCGCGGTTGACTGACTTCGAAGACGCAGCTTGAAGTTTGGTAGCGATCACCAATGCAGACCGTCGATTCGTCAGCATTATCGAGCGTTAGATTCTCACCGAACCCGCCCGGGCCGAAATCAAGCTCGGGGAATTCGTTTTGCCACGCCGCGTAGTGGCTGGACGCGTAACACAAGATCGCCTTATCCGGGCCGC
>JBBSJZ010000359.1:0-6566 GCA_038256795.1 Pirellulales bacterium
CCGGGGATCTCTAAGTCGTCAATCAGTATGGGACGATCACTCGCATTGATCCGGTCGACGGCACACAGACACCCGTCCACTACAGCGGTGTAGCGATCATTGATGCACGAGATTTGGTAATCAATCCGGCGAATGGGAACTTGTATGTAGCTGATTGGAGCCGCCAGGCCATCGTTGAAGTCGACGTAAATACTGGCATCTCGTCTGACTATTCAATTGGCGGTTCTCTAATAAGTCCCTGGGGTCTTGCCTTTGAATCAGACGGTAGTTTGCTCGTGGCTGATGTTACCACAGGCTTGGTTCGGATTAGTCCTGCGCAGGTTCAATCAGTGCTGACCCCCAGCAGCTCGTTGCCAAGCATCTACGGCGTTGGGGTGGGCGCTGGTGGCGAAATCTATGTTAGTTCGTTGAATTCCTATGGCGAGATTCACTCAATTAACGCCACGACCGGTACCAACACCTTGCTCACGCAGAACATAGTTGCGACGGATGTTGAGGTTGCTTCCAGTGGTGACGTGATCGTCGTTGCATATTACTCGAAGCAGGTTCTCAGCGTCGATCCGGGAACCGGAGTACAGACAACGATTTCGTCCGGTGGAACTGTCCTCGGATCGGGCGATTACTTCTACACGCTGGACGCAAACAGCAACATCCTGATCACGAATTACAGCTTGGCGAGCGTGCTGGAAGTCGACGGAGCTGGCACACAAACCGTTTTGACATCGGGAGGAAATCTTTCCGGTCCTCTCGGTATCGATATTGATGCACCCTTCTCCTTGGACATCATTGTCTCAGCAAGCGTTCATATCACCAACCTGCTGGATGGCACCGATGAATCATTATCGGCCGACACAACAGGCACTAGCATTGTCGCCACGTACGATTCAGTAAATGGGACTTTGTCGCTTACGGGCAACGACACGGTTGCAAATTACCAGGCCGTGATCCGCTCGGCCACCTACAACAACACATCCCAGGATCCCAACCCCACTGATCGCGTCATCGAGTTCCTCGTTAACGACGGCATCGACCCCAACGCCCCTTCCGCCTTCACGACCCTGACCATCGTGCCTGTCAACGACTCGCCTGACATCACGGGTACGGCCATCTCGTCGTCATTGACGGAGACGGACACCACACTGACCGACACAGGCACGCTGAACGTGGTGGATCTCGACCTGAGTGATACGGTCACGATCACCGTCGACAGTCTGGCGGTGAATGCATCGAGCACGTTCGGTAGCACGAACCCACTGACGCTCGCCGCGATGAAGTCGATGATGACAGTTTCGCCGACCACGGCCCTGGGTGCCGATCCGACGGCCGGTTCGAACTTCAACTGGACGTTCACCTCGGGAGCTTCGGGCGACAGCGCGTTCGACTTCCTGGCCGAAGGTGAGACTCTGGTACTGGAATACATGCTCAAGGCGACCGACAGTAGCGGTGCCACCAATGCCACCGACACGCAGCCGGTAACGGTGGCGATCACTGGTACGAATGATTCGCCGGTCATCGAGTCGACTGGAGCAACGCTAGTCCTCGATTTTGAAGGTCAGCCTCACTACGTACCGGACGGATATGGTGGCTTCTCCTGGTCCAGTATTAGTTCGTATTATGTTCCGGACGGAGCTAATTCACCAGATATTCTGACCAGTAGCGGACCTGGCGCGGTTTCCGGGACGCAATCCGCCTGGAACGGGTGGGCTGGCAAGTACAGCTATATTACCCTTATGGGTCCAGGTACGTTCAATTTCGAAGGCGCTTATTTTCGTGAATGGGCCCAAGCCTATGAATTGACCCTTCATGGCTATAACGACGGCATACTTCAGGGCTCCGAAGTAGTAGATGTTACAAACTCCTGGCAATTCTTCAACTCGGATCTCGACGGTATTGACCAGCTCGTGATCGAGGTCACGTCAGGAGCGCATTCAGGCCTTGGCGTATCCAATACAGGCTGGTGGGCCATGGATGATTTCTTGTTCTCGCTAGGCGGAACTGGCGACATCTCGTCGACGCTGACGGAGACGGACACCACACTGACAGACACAGGCAGCTTGAACGTAGTGGATGTGGACCTGAGTGACACGGTCACGATCACAGTGGACAGTCTGGTAGTGAACGCATCGAGTACGTTTGTCGGCACCAACCCGCTGAGCAACGCCGCCATGTTGGCGATGATGGCGGTCTCCCCGACCACGGCCCTGGCTGCGGATCCGACCGCCGGTTCGAACTTCAACTGGACGTTCACCTCGGGAGCGGCCGGCGACAGCGCGTTCAACTTCCTGGCCTCCGGTGAGACGCTGGTGCTGGAATACAAGCTCAAGGCGACCGACAGCAGCGGCGCGGGCACACCAGTTACGTCCCCGAACGAAGATGACACCGATACGCAGGTAGTGACAGTCACGATCACCGGTGTCAACGATGGCCCCACGGCCAACGATGATGCAGACAGCACCGACGAAGACACGGCTTTCACCACGATCAATGTGCTGGGCAACGATACCGATCCGGATGCCAGTGATGTGCTGACGGTCAGCGGACTGGATATCACCGGCACGATAGGCTTGGTCACTGACAACGGTGACGGCACCTTTGGCTACGACCCCAACGGTCAATTCGAAAGCTTGGCTGTCGGTGAGTCGGCAACCGATACTTTCAGCTACACGATCAGTGATGGCAACGGCGGCAGCGATACCGCGGTGGTGACGGTGACAATCACCGGTGTCAACGATGGCCCAACGGCCAACGATGATGCGGGTAGCACTGATGAAGACACTGCCTTCACGACGCTCAATGTGTTGTCCAACGATACCGACCCGGACACCAGTGATGTGCTGACGGTCAGCGGACTGGATACCACCGGCACGGTTGGCTTGGTCACTGACAATGGTGACGGCACCTTCGGCTACGACCCCAACGGCCAATTCGAGAGCTTGGCTGTCGGTGAATCCGCAACGGATACTTTCAGCTACACGATCAGTGATGGCAACGGCGGCAGCGATACCGCGGTGGTGACGGTGACGATCACCGGTGTCAACGACGCTCCGATCATCAGCGAGTTGAACAGCAGTAACGACTCTCTGGCAACGAAAGGTACGATTGGCGTCCCGGTGACGATTGACGGATTGTTCTCGGACATCGACACGAGTGACACCCACATGATCACGATTGATTGGGGTGTCGTTGCGGGCGCCAGTGATGCGGAAACCTTTGCGGCCACCGAGACCGAACCGACGCAAAATGGTTCGTTCATGCGTCAGCACACCTACGCCGCTGGCGGGATTTACACCGTCACGGTCACCGTCGATGACCTCCATGGTGGCACCCATACACAAACAACAACCGTGGTGATCACCGGCACCGGATTAGTAGACGGTGTGTTGTACGTGATCGGTACCGATGGGCGTGATGACATCGACATCAAGTTGGGTAGCGACGGTGGATCAGATGGAGGCTCGGATGGCGGATCGGATCAGCTGAAAATCAAAGCCAAGCTCAATAAGGGCGGTGGCAGTGATGGTGGGTCCGACGGTGGCAGTGATGGAGACACCGATTACTTCAACGTGGCTGACGTCGATCGGATCGTGATTCTGCTCTGCGGTGATGACGACAAAGCCAAAATACACAAGAAAGTTTTGATCGATGCTGAGATCTACGGCGGTGATGGTGACGACAAGCTGACTGGTGGCAGCGGAAACGATCTGCTCGACGGAGGCAACGGCAACGACGACCTCAAAGGCGGCGGCGGCAACGACGTCTTATTAGGGGGTGCCGGCGATGACAAGCTCGATGGCGGCAGTGACGGTGGATCCGATGGTGGCCCCGACGTTCCCGGTAATGACATCCTGATCGGCGGCGCCGGCGATGATGACATGAAGGGAGGCAACGGCAACGATTTGATGATCGGTGGCGATGGCAAGGACAAGATGAAGGGCGGCAAAGGCAATGACTTGATGTTCGCTGACATGGCCGCCAACGAAAACAACCTCTCGGCGCTCGATACTGCATTGGCCTTCTGGAACGCAGGTGACCTGCCTTTTGCCAAGGCGGCGGTCGGTGCTCTCATCTCCGATGGCGACAAGGACGACTTGAGTGGTGAACAGGGAGTCGACCAGTTGTTCGGCACCGGTAGTGATAAACTCAAATCGTAGAAAGCTGATTATCAATGCGAGTTGGGATGAACGAGCCGGTTCGCCCAAGCTTGCAAATTACCTTGATCCTCTTCCTCGCTATTTCGTGGCCAGGCGGAGGGGACGGGAAAGGTGGCCAGCCTCTTCATCGGCAGAACGTGGGAAAGTCCAGGTTCGCCGAGTTGTGTCCATCACTATGATCCTTAGTCGCTGATGTAAATGGACCGAACTGCGAAGACTGTCTATCTGATGCGCGGCCTGCCGGGATGCGGGAAAAGTCATCGGGCTCGGCGACTGGCGGGAACCGACGGCGTCGTGTTGGAAACGGATCAATATTTCTACACTCAGGTCGGCGACGATCCGGGTAACTACGATTACAGCGAAGAGCTGTTGCCGGTTGCCCGCCAGTGGAATTTTGACCGCTTTCGCCAGGCGGTCGCGCATAACGCTTCGCCGATTGTGGTCGACCGCGGCAACGGTCTCAATGCGGAAACCCGGGAGTATGCCGCTTTCGCTATCGCACAGGGCTATCGGGTTGAACTGGCCGAGCCCGATTCATCGTGGTGGCAGGAACTGCGGGTATTGCTGAAGTACAAGCAGCATGTGGACGACAAGTTGTTTGACGCCTGGGCGAAACAGCTTGCCGACGCCACACGCGATACCCATCGAGTCCCCACGGCGACGATCCGTCATTGGATGAGCCGCTGGAAACATGACTTAACGGTCGAGGAAATACTCACTGCATCGTAGGCCGAAGTCGTCACTCGCGGTGACGTCCGACGACAACCATTCTACGATAGTCGCCACGATCAGCAATTCACGGAAGGGCTCGCTGATGAGGTGGCTACGCTGTTTCTGCGTACTTCAGGATGTCGATTACATCCATGCAGTGAGTCGCACGCCGCGGCCCGTGCCCTCCGGCATGCCGCCCAGCTTCGACGGTCGCAACGCTTAAGCTCGCGGCAAAACCACAACTTTCATCTGCTCGGGATCGCCGGCATGAAGTCGTTCGAACCACTTGGGACCGTCGGTGGGCGAGATTTTGGCGGTGATCAAGAGATCAACGCGGATGACGCCTCGGTTCATAAAATCAATGCATTGTGGATACTCGCCATTGCAGCCACAGGTGCCGCGAAGCGTGATCTCTCGAGTCACCACCGACTGAAGTGGCAGCTCGATCGTTGGTGCGACGTTTCCGACCAGAGTGACGCTTCCGCCCTTGCGCACGGACTCGATCGCGGTCTTGACGGTTGGTGTGGCTCCGACGACTTGGAGTGCCACGTCGGCGCCGCGACCACCGGTCAGTTTTCGACCATCGACGGCTACACCGAGCCCGACTCGTTCGATCCGCGAGTCGAACTGTCCGAGCAGTGGCTAGCAGACCTATCGCGAGACTCGCGAAACCAACTGCAGTTCTCGCACCCCAGTGCCGTGGTTGCCGAGAACCTCGGCCAAGCCTTCGAGAAACTCTGGGGTCAGTTGATTGTCGAATCGATACCGACGAAGCGGACCTCAATGACTAAGGCGACGGTGACGGCACGGTACATCAACGCCTTGACCCATTGCCAAGTCGATCATGCGCACATGAAGCGGCGCGTGATTCTCGAAACGTCCAAGACGCACACGAACATCGACGTCGCCGTCCACAATGGTGTTGTGAAAGACATCACCCAGTGCTGGTCGTTGCAAATCAAGTCAGCCGAATTGCTGCTCAACGACATCAAGGCTTGGGGCTGGACGATCAAGACGCTCCGTGACCAAGGAGGCACGATCCTCACCAGGCACGACTCCATCGAAGTTCCCCGCGACGTCCGCGTCGGCATCGTTTACGCCCCATCCGACGTCAACGCATTGATGGACGAGGCACTCGACGTCTTCAATGACCCGCAAATCCACGCCGACTGTGTCACCGTAGAACAAGCAACCCAGCACGCCCAAGCCGCAGCCAACCTCGTGATTCACCAGCCGGGCCTCGATTTCGGCACATAGTCATCCGTTGACATAAGTCTCTTGGAACATCCTAGGGGGCAGCGTCCCCTTTAGGTAACTGCATTGCAGCATCGTGGCATATAGACTCTTGTCGCATGCTGCTTAAATAACTACGAGGAAGCGACGATGTCGGGAAAGATCTACTTACTGAGCGGCGACTCGAACCTGATGGCGATGGAGGAGGCCCCGTACGACTCCGAAGAGTTGCTCCAAGCGATGCTGGCAAAGCACCCGGATCTGCTTGCGGGCGAACAGATCAACAGCGACGTGCCCAGACGGTGGCTACTCGTGACACGCGAGATATCCGTACCGGGCGAGGAAGGCGGTAACCCTCGCTGGTCTCTGGATCATCTGTTCCTCGACCAAGATGCGATTCCCACGCTTGTGGAAGTCAAACGGAGTAGCGACACACGAATTCGCCGTGAAGTGATCGGCCAGATGCTCGAC
>JBBSJZ010000360.1:0-6557 GCA_038256795.1 Pirellulales bacterium
ACTCTAACGCGGGGGTCGCATTCAAAACGGCGGAATCCGTGTGCTTCAGTGTTGCTGGGGACGGGAGACCTGACGAACGCCAACGCATCCTCGAATGGTGCGTCCGGAAAGGGATTGCGACGAAGGCGGTGTTTGTCGGCGATGCCGAGTGCTTGTTAGCCGCAGCACCCGGCGACTCGAGCGGGATCGCGTTGATTGATGGAACGGGTTCGATGGCGTGGGGAAGCAACGCTTCTGGCGGATCAGCACACGCCGGACGTTGTGACTATTTGCTTAACGAAGAAGGCAGCGGAGATTGGATTTCTGCAAAAGCATTGCGACAGATTTACGGCTCGGCAGATGCCCGGAGAACGCCGACAAGTCTTGTTCAAGCGGTGCCGGATAAGTTACGGCTTCCCGACCCGCAAGAGCTCATTGGATGGTGCTATGAAGCGACCGATCCCAGGAGCCAAATTGCTTCGCTCGCTCCAATCGTGTTGGAACAAAACTCTCGCGATCCGATCTCGCAAGAGATTGTGAACTCTGGCGCTGTGGCACTGGGTGGACTCGTCGCCGCAGTCGCACGGGAGCTGGATTTTGCAAAAATTGGGTTCACGCTTGCGTGCGCAGGCAGCGTGCTATTAAAACAGCCGCTTTATCGAGGCCTTTTGGGAGCGGAGTTTGAGCGTCAAGACGTTTCGCCTCGCGAGCTCTACTGTGTCGATGATCCAGCCGTGGGTGCTTTGAATCTTGCCTGGAGGCATTGGTGAGCGAACATCCTTACGGTGCCTGGATTTTGATGCCGCCGTTGGTCGCGTTTGCGATGGCGATCTTGACTCGTCGAATCGTGCTCTCGCTAGTGGTTGGAATTTTCGCAGGCTCGCTGTTGATGGCCAACGGCAACCCGTTCGCTGCGTTGGGCCAGACTTGGGAGACGCACCTGTGGCCGACTTTGACGGACCCAGGCAAGTTGCGACTGTATTCGTTCACCATCGTGATGGGAGCATTGGTCGGCGTCATCACCGTCACCGGTGGCATGCGATCGTTGATCAACGGTCTGATACCGTTGGCCCGCACCCGGCGGCGTGGCCAGATGGCGACGTGGCTGATGGGGATGCTCGTTTTTTTTGATGACTATGCCAGTACGATTTTGATCGGCAACACGCTTCGCCCGCTCTGTGATCGTTTGAGAATCTCGCGGGCGAAATTGGCGTACATCATTGATTCGACGGCCGCGCCGACTGCAAGCCTTGCACTCGTTTCGACCTGGATCGCGGTTGAGATCGACTACATCAGCGACGGGCTTGTCGCGAGCGGGCTCGATGGATCGTTGGCGTTCGAAGCATTCGTCTCGACCATTCCTTATCGCTTCTATGTTTTGATGTCGCTGGTTCTGGTGCCGATCACGGTGATGATGCAGCGAGACTTGGGAGCGATGCACAAGGCGGAGTCTGGTTGTTTGGCGGCTGCCAATGTTTCCGAAGAGGCGACCGATACCGAAGCTGGCACGGACGATCGATACCGATGGTTGCTTGCGGTGCTTCCCATTCTCGCCATGTTAGTGGTCGTGATTGTGGGCCTTTTCGTTACCGGTCAACGTGCCCTTGCCGAGCAATCCACAGCGGGTTTGAATTCCGAACTCAACGGATTTCCGTGGATACGCCAAGTCCTCGGCGCGGCAAGCTCAAGTGCCTCGTTGCAATACGGTGCGATGGTGGCTTTGGCTGTTGCGATGGGGCTTCCGTTGGCAATGCGGACGATGTCGATGACCCAGCTCACGGAAGGTGCAACGTCAGGAATTCGGATCATCTTGCCAGCCGTTGCGGTGCTCTGGGCTGCGTCGGCGCTCTCGAGGATGACGTCCGACCGCTCGGTGACTGGTGATGTCGCCTCACGCCCGTACGAGTTTCAAGATCATCGCTTGTACGCCGCTGATTACTTGGCGGGGCTGCTCTCGGGAGACACAAACGCAAGTTCCAGCAATGCACCCGAGAGTCAACGTTTTTCAACGTCGATCATGCCGACGGTTTCCTTTTTACTCGCCGCGATCGTCGCCTTTTGCACAGGAACGAGCTACGGAACGATGGGTATCTTGTTGCCGATGGTGATTCCGTTGGTTTGCCGAATGCTCGCACTCGAAGTTGAGGTATCACTTAGCGATCCGATTTTTCTCGCCACCGCCGCGGGGGTTCTCTCCGGTGCCGTATTTGGCGATCACTGTTCGCCGATTTCCGACACAACGATTCTGTCATCCCAGTCGGCTGGGTGCGATCACTTAACGCATGTCTGGACCCAGGCTCCCTACGCAGCACTTGCTGCGGTGGTGAGTGTCATGCTCGGCACGCTGCCGATCGGGTTTGGAGTCTCGGTTTGGTACTTGTTGCCCGCACAAATGGTGGCGCTCGTTGTTTGCACGCGAGTCTTTGGTCGCAAAGCGAACGATCGTCCGGAAACTGGTGTTAACGTAAATTCGTAAGCGACCAGCGGAACAGATTCCTTGAATCGGAATAGCGAGCCATGCTATCCGACGAACCAAGCACCACCACGATTCGCGACTTACCTTCTCGAGATCCCAGTGTGACCAAACACGCACCTGCGGCGTCGGTCGTGCCAGTCTTCATGCCGACGTATCCTTCGATATCAAGCAACTGGTTCGTATTTCGCCAAACGACCGTTCGACTATATCCCAGTTGGCTGTTGACTTTGCAAGCGTGTTGTCGTGTTGAGACGAGGCGTTGAATTTGTTCGTCTTTCGAGGCTGCGAAGGCTAATCGAGCGAGGTCCGCCGCCGTCGTCAGGTGTTCTGGTTCGGACAGCCCGTGTGGATTCTCGAAGTGAGTCGAGATCATGCCAAGCTCTTTCGCACGCAAGTTCATCTTTGCGACAAACGCGTCGACCGGATCATCGAATGTCTCTGAAAGCTCTTGCTGGAACCGTTCGCCAAAGTGCTCTGCAATCGCGATCGATGCGTCATTGCCGGACGGCAACAGCAAGCCGTAAAGCAATTCCGCAACCGTGACTTGCTCACCAGCCGTCAGTGCACTGGATGAACCGAGCGTGTTATCCGCGTTCTTGCTAAACGTGACGATTTCGTCAGCGACAGTCGGGTTCTTGGCGATCATCTGCACGACGAGAAATGCCGTCATGAGCTTTGTCGTGCTCGCCGGTGTCCGTGGCTCATTGGCGTTGAATCCACTCAGCTCTTCTCCAGTCTCCGCATCGGCAATGACCCAAGCTTTGCACGTCACAATCGGCGGATCGGAAACGATCGGCGCCGGCTGTTTGGCCAGCATGGCGACGCGTGCATTGAACTGCTCGGGCTCTTCGTTAAGTTCAGATTCATCAACGAGCGGCCCCAGTTCTTTCCAAGTCGCGGGATTGAGGACTCCAGACGATTCGATGTGATGCTCACGTTGAAAACGCTTCACTGCACTTTCAGTCCCTGGGCCGAAGTCACCGTCGACGCTCAAGTTTGCTGAAGGGTTGAGCCGTGCGTTGAGTGTTCGCTGGAGCGCCTCGACCAACAGACCCGTTGCGCCACGCCGCAGTGTCTTCGATGGTCCATCGTGACCAAATCGTTCGACAATGACTCGCCCGATCTTGGAACATAAAAGCTCCCCCTCGTTGCTATCGGACCAACTCTGATCGGTATTCTTGTTCGTCAACACACACACCGCGACTGGCCCAGTCGCCGTTTCGATGATGCCTGCGTCGGTGCGGCAATTGCCAATCGCACCTGTCTTGTGGAAGAGCTTTGTGGCTGGTGGCAAATAGCGCGCGAGTTTGCTGCGATCATCACACGATGCAAGGTGCCCCATCATTTGTTGCGTGTGGGCCATATCGCAAAGTTTCTGATCATTCAGCATTCGCAACAGCGTCACCATCTCGTTCGCGGTGGTGCTTCCGATCCCGAACTGTTTACTTCGCTCAGTGAAGATGGACGTGTCGCCTCGATATACTTTTGAATGCAACTTGGTATTCCCCAGTCCGAGTGACTCCATCGATTGAGCAGTCGCCGCCAGGCCCACCTGATCGATCACAATGTTTGTGGCAGTGTTGTCGGAGTCTCGAATCATCAACCGGACGTAGTCACGCAGCGAAAGCGTGACGCCATCGGAGAAATGATCCGTGAGTATTCCCGAGCCAGGAACCTTGTCTTCGGCCTTGAGCGCGATGGACGTCGCCAAATCGAGTTCACCACGTTCAACGTGTTGGTAAACGGTTACCATCAACGGCAGTTTGATCAAACTAGCGGTTGGCATCGCGGCGTCGGCACGGTACTCAAACGATTCGCTCGACGCCAAATGTTCGATAGCGACCGCGACGTCGCCGCGATGATTCGTGACCAGAGGCAAAATCGCATTACGCAACGCATCGTCGTCTTTCGATGGCGACTGAGCGTTCGCGAAAGAGATCCAAGCAAAAAACAGACAAGGCGTCACGAGGATGCGAAACATGCAAGCAGTTCCCTGTAAGATAATGAAGCGGATCCGGTACATCGTACACGATCCATCGACACGTCCTGCTATGCGTTTGCCGTTTCGAAAATACTTGCTGTCTTATCCCCACTGCGGAAATCCACCCTGCTTTCCATCCATCGACAAGGCCCACCGAATGATCCAACTCTCGTTGCCAGCATTGCCGCTCGTGCGATTATTCGTTGTATGGATTCTTTCTGCGACACTAGCTTCAATTAATGGCTTCGCTGACACCGCGACTGGTTCGCGGGGCATGATTGCGACGGTGCATCCACTCGCGACGGACGCGGGGCGAGACGCATTTGAGCGAGGTGGCAATGCAATCGATGCGGCGATCGCCGCTGCACTCACGCTTGGTGTTGTCGATGGTCACAATTCCGGCATCGGTGGCGGATGCTTTATCCTGGTTCGGCGGAATGACGGCTCCATACTCGCCATCGACGGGCGAGAAACGGCGCCGGCGGCCGCGACTCGGGACATGTTCATTCGCAACGGCGCGGCTGACACGACGATCAGTCAAGACGGAGCCTTGGCAGTCGGAATTCCTGGAGCACTTGCCGCCTATAGCCACGCCTTGAAGTCAGCTGGAAAGTTGTCGCTCGAAAGTCATCTGCTTCCAGCCGCTGACATCGCGGAGCGTGGATTCGCGATTGACAGCAACTTTGCGAGGAATCTTGGAGAGAACAAGCACCTGATTGAGAAGTTTTCGGAAATCTCAAAGGTGTTGTTAAAACCAGACGGCTCGAGTTACGTCGAAGGTGAAGTATTGCGTTTGCCGGATCTTGCGAATTCCTATCGTCAAATTGCAGAGCAGGAAGATTGGTTCTATCAAGGCGAGTGCGCTGAGAAAGTCGCGGGTTGGATGCAAGCGAACGGCGGCGTGATCACTGTCGACGACTTTCATCAATACAAGTCAATCGAGCGCGAACCGATTCGATCGACGTATCGTGGTTGCGAGATCATTGGCTTTCCACCACCAACGTCTGGTGGAATCCACGTGGCTCAGATCCTCAACATTCTTGAAAACTTTGATCTCGCTGATCTTCTTGAGCATCGTCCAATCGAGGCGTATCACATTGCGGCAGAAGCGATGAAGCTGGCGTTCGCCGATCGAGCAAAGTGGCTCGGCGACGCGGACTTTGCTCGCGTACCTCGTGGACTCGCGAGCAAAGAGTATGCGTCAGAGCTTGCGAGCTTGATCAGGAATGACAGGGTGTTGGAAGTGAAGTCGCATGGTCTACCAAAAGACTGGAAAACAGATATCTATCCCAAGCACACCACGCACATTTCGGCCACCGATGCCGAAGGAAACTGGGTTGCAATCACCACGACGATCAACACTTCATTCGGATCAAAGGTAATCATCCCAGGCACCGGAATCGTTTTGAACAATACGCTCGATGACTTTTCGGCCCAGCCCGGCATGCCGAATGCGTTTGGACTTGTTGGTGGTGATGCCAACGCGGTTGCACCCATGAAGCGAGCGCTCTCGGCAATGAGCCCCACGATTGTTATGAAAGACGGCGAACCGGTATTCACCGTCGGTGTCGCTGGCGGACCCAAGATCATTACCCAGGTCGTCATGGCCATTGTGCATCGAATCGACGGCAAGCTTTCGCTTGCGGAATCGCTGGAACGTCCGCGGCTACATCACCAGTGGCTACCGAACAAGATCGTCATCGAGAGTAGTTTCGACCCAATCATTCGACGCGGCTTGGCTGAGCTTGGTCATGAAGTTGAGACACTTGAGCGTGCGGCAGTTGCGCAAGGGATTGAACGAACATCCGACGGGCAATTCATTGGCACATCGGATCCTCGCATGCCCGGAAAGGCCAGCGAGTTGTAGAGGCTACTTCGAAGTTTGAAGTTTTGTTTTCGCGACAGCTTCGGCCTCGCGAAAGACTCGCATCAAGTTGTCACCCATGATCTTGTGGATATCGGTTGCAGCATAGCCGCGGTTCAAAAGCTCTTGCGTGATGTAAGGATACATCGACACGTCTTCGAGTTGCTCGGGGACGACATCAATACCGTCAAAGTCAGATCCGATCCCGACGCATTCGACTCCTGCGAGCTCGACGAGATGGTCGATGTGGTCGACCA
>JBBSJZ010000361.1:0-6541 GCA_038256795.1 Pirellulales bacterium
GTCTTGTCGATCGATCGCATCGGCGAGTCGTTCGATTTGCAATCCGATTTGCACGGCGACTTGTTTCGGCACGGTCACCGACATTTGAGTCACTTCGAGTTCTGTGCCCGAAATTTGTTCCGCAAAGTGTTCGACCAATTCAGGATCGAACTGCGTCCCGGAACAGCGACGTAGTTCAGCAATCGCTTGGTCGTGCGGACGTCCTTGGCGATAGGTGCGGTTGGTGGTCATCGCGTCGTAGCAATTGGCGATTGCCAACAATCGGGCGGCGAGCGGAATGTCGCTGCCAACGGGTAGGTGCTTCGCCGTCGTTCGCCCGGCAAAATGAGACTGGTAGGTACGAATGATCTCGGCGAGATCAGGACATGCGAACGTCCCGGCAACAATCTCGACCCCGATGGCATCGTGGCTGAGCATCAATCGCCACTCGTCGGCTGTGAGTGGGCCTGGTTTGAGCAGCACACTATCCGGAATACCGATTTTGCCGATATCGTGCAACAATGCTGCGATCTCGAGCAGATAGGTGGACCGTTGGTCGAGCAACTTGTGGGCTGCGCGAACGCAGAGATCGGCCACTCGGCGGCTATGTTCGGCCGTCGTTACGTCTCGGTACGCGAGCGCCGAAAGCAGCGCGGTGACGGCCTGGAACGGTACATTGTTTTGCGGCTCCGAGGACTCCTTGGTGCGTGAGACCTTGGACTCGTCGACTTCCATGGTTTCAAAACTCGGATCGTACGAAATGACCCGATTACGTCCGCTGCGTTTGGCGACATAGAGGCACATGTCGGCTTGGTTAATCATCCCTTGCGGGTCGATCGCACCGAGGCTGATCTCGGAAACACCGAGGCTTGCCGTCAATCGAAGCTCGGCCGGCTGCTTGAATTGAATCTGCTCGATGGCGATACGGATCTGTTCAGCTTCCACGGCAGCTTGTTCGCTCGTACGGCCTGGCAACACGACACAGAATTCTTCACCCCCGTAGCGGCACACGAGATCGTTTTTCTCGTGCATGACCCGAATGATGTTCGAGACGGCGCGGAGCACTTCGTCACCGGTGTGGTGTCCGTACGTATCGTTGACGTTCTTGAAGTGGTCATTGTCGATCATGACACAAGCGAGGGGTGTGCCATTATTTTTCGCATCGTTCCAATGACGCTCGAAACGTTCGAAGAACGCGCGTCGATTGAGACATCCGGTGAGCGCGTCCTGGGTCGCCAGAATTTCGAGTTCACGATTCTTGCGGGTGATTTCATCGCGGCTGCTGCGGAGCATCAGCAGCATTCGCTCGAGCTCGACGCGATGTTCTTCGACGTGCGTGATGTCGCGGAACGTGACGAGTGCGCCGCGTTGTTGATCGCCACCCAGTGGCGCGGCGTTGATGCTCAGGATCCGTTGGCTAGAATCGGGCAATTCCAGGTGCATCTTGATTTCGGTACACGTTTCGCCTTGCTTGATCGCCCGCGCCCACGGTAATTCTTCGCGCGTCATGACACCGGTGAGCCACGGCAACTCGTCGACGCGAGTCTGGGATATCACACTCGCGGGCTTGTGGGAGATCTCACAGAAAGCGCTGTTGGCGAGCACGATCGTCATGTGTTCGTCAAGCACGAGCAAGCCTTCGGCGAGCGTATCGAGAGCTTGGCGAACGCGGTCGGGAACGACTTGAGTGCGATTGAACACACCCATCACTCGGGCCACAAAGAACGTGTATCCGAACAGTCCAAAAACGACAAAATATCCGACAAGTCGGAATGT
The DNA here is from genome assembly GCA_038256795.1 of Pirellulales bacterium. Classification (GTDB taxonomy): domain Bacteria; phylum Planctomycetota; class Planctomycetia; order Pirellulales; family Pirellulaceae; genus JBBSJZ01. The sequence continues at coordinate 1,756 of JBBSJZ010000361.1, forward strand.
CGCGTTATCCGCAATGGCTGCAAGTGTCGTCGGCTGAACTCGTGTAAAACAAAACTCGACGGTCCCCCACGGTCGCCGCTGGAGCGTGATCGGAACGCTCACGGTATCGACGGATTTGCTGTCGATCACGGGATCTGGCCAGATCTTTTCATGGTGGGCGGTTTGGATGCGGAGGCTCCCCGACTCGCTACGCATCCCGATGCTCAATAGCTCGTCATCACGTGACGCGATCGTCTTGAGCGTCGACTCGAGATCAATCCATTGCTGCTTGCGGACGTGCGACGCGGCGCCGATCGCAATCGCCTCGCAGCGCAGCAGACGTGATTGCATCTTCAGCGCCATCGGATCGGGGATCAATCCGAACCACTGGGCCGACAAGATCAGACTCACACCAATGCACACCAGTGCAAAAGCAAGTCTTAGCGATGCGATGTACATCTTGATCAAGTCGGTCGGCCCCCCCAGGGCCTGCGAGCAATTCATGCGGTGAGAACGCGGTTCAATCGACCCGGCGCGCGGTCTACAGAAGTGTTCCTCACCGCTTGTCAGCGTGCGCAACGGAAGTCCGCAGCAGGACTCAGACAACTGGGTTTACCCTGACGCTTTCGACGATCGCAACGTTTTTATCGATTGTGCGACCGATCGCCCAGCGATGATCGCTTGCTGGCACTTCACTCGCGCTACCTGGAGGCGTACCAGAGTTTGCGGACGGATCGGATCCAGCGTGCCGCGAGTGGTTGCGTTTGGTATCCGAGCGAGGTCGAAATTCGCATACCGACGGGCAACGCATCCGCCGCAGCCGGCGACATTGCGATGCGGCCACGAAATACGGGCTGCAATAGTCGCAGCGAATCGGGCGACTCGGCATCGCCGACGCTGCGGACCGCGAGTGTCCCACCTTCGCTGACAGCCAGTGATATCGCCGGAAGTTGATCACTCGCGCGCGGTTCAATTCGTTGCAAGCGGCCCGTGTGCGTGGCAAATCCATCGCTGCCGAATCGGACTTCATGATGCAACCACGCCCGCGCCTGCTCGACGTTTTCTTGCTCGATCACCGCGACCAATTCCTTGTCCCGTGGGAATGCAACGACGAGTAGCGTGTCACCTTCATGGATATACTCGCCGAGTTGATTGGCGAGGGATGGCGCGATCACTTGTCCACTTCTCGATGCGACAACGCTGAGCGATCCGACTCGTTCTCGCAATGGCTGGATCTGCCGAGTCACTGCGGTCAAATCCTCTCGCAATACCTGCTGCAGCGATGAATCATGCGACTCGGTTGCCCCACGCAGCCGACTCTCGATCTGTTGTCGCTTGAGCTCGAGATTCTCCAACTCGTGGACCAACTCGAAATTCTCGATCTCCAACAACGGATCTCCCGCGTTCACGGTGTCCCCGTGGGCAACATGAATCTTGGCAACGAATCCGTCGACGCGACTTCGGAGTGTCGTTTCCGGAAGGTACGCGACGACGGCTGGAACGCGGATCGACGTTGGCACGGGAAAGAAGAACACGGACCACGCGGCCGCTACGATCATTGCCACGCTAACCACGATCGGACGCAGCGAAGGTAGCCAACCATGTTCCGCTCGCGAACGGACGGCCGCGACGAGCATGCGAGTCGGCCCGGCAAGCCAGAATGCGATTCCTATCACGGCAAGCACAACCCCGGCGCCAGCGAACATCGCCGACGCCGCGATCACCAGCGAGATACAAACCACCATTCGCCACAGCATTGCCAGGACACCGTAGAGCAACACGACGTAGTATCGCCAACCCGCGAGGCTGCGGTCGCTCACGCGGTGCCCCGTGACGATTCGACGGAGTAACCCTCGCAATGACGCGTTGGACTCGCCGGACAAATTGGGGACATCGATCAGGTCTGCGAAAATGAAGTAGCCGTCAAACCGCATCAGGATGTTGGCATTGAATAACAACGTCGAGACACCCGCCGTGACAAAGACTTGATACATCAAAAACCGGATGGCAGGCGAATCGCTCTGGGTCCAGATTACCACGGCGATGGCGGCGACGAGCAGTTCGACGTACATGCCAGCCGCCGAAACGGCGATGCGAGATCCTCGTGAGCTCATTCGCCAGCAACTACTCACGTCGACATAAGCGAGCGGCGCGCCCAATAGGAACACCACGCCCGCTTCCGTCATCTCACCACCCATTCGCTCACAAACGGTGGCGTGTGCAAGTTCATGAATCACTTTCAAGATTAACCAAGCGACTACCATGCCAAACCAATTGCCGGGCAGGAATAACGCCGCCGATGATGCCGTGAATTCGGACCAGTGCGACGTGAGTAACCCCGCCGCGACCAGCAGCAGGATCAAGCCGAGCATGGTCGCCGGAGTACCGAACAACGGACGCAACCCATGGATCGCGATTCGCATCCTGGTGTGGAAATGTGGCAACGGAATCTTGATCCAAAAGGGATTGAATCGCTCGAGCCATTTCCAGGAAGATGCAGACGATCCAAGGGTGTGATCGCGGCGACGATCGGGACACGAGTCGGACGCGAAGTGAGCAAGCCCTTGAGTGATGAGCCACTTGGCAATCGTCGTCGCCTCCGCCGACGAGGGTGCCCCGACGCCAAGTTTCGCCGCAGCTAATCCACATGCCTGGGGTATCGTCGTTTTGCCGTCGAGTAGCGACATCAAGACGTACTCTTGGTAGCCGACCCGAAAGAATCGATGCAGCGAGGGAATCTCGATCCGATAGACGAGCTCACCGCGTTCCTTGACGGGCCAAAATCGCAAGTCAGCGGCGAGGCACAAAGGTCTCTGGGTAAAGTCAAGCGTGTTCGGATCTCGCCGGGCCATGGTTCACCATCCGATCCATTGCTGGGCCGCGAACCAGGCGTGATGAAAAAGATTCCACGCCAGCGGATGGCGATCGCCGGTGATCGTTGCACGACCTCGCATTCCCGGTCGATAGAGGCCCTCGACATCATCGAGCCCAACTTCGGCAACGAATACGTTTTGATGCTCGCGAAGCTCGGCGCTAGGATGAATGCGCAGGATTTCTCCGGCCAGCTTTCGATGCGGGTAGGCGTTGACGATGAACTCGACCGGCATGCCGGGCTTTGCTTGAGCGAGTTCGTTCTCGGGAATCGAAATTTCGACGATCATCTCCCCCAAAGGTGCGATTTCGAGCAGCGTCTCGCCGCGGGTCATCGGCATTCCTTCGCTTGGCAACAGGTCACCGCTCACAACCACGCCCGCGATGGGGCTGCGAATCTCCAAGTGATCACGTTGATGTCTCAGCAATTCGGTTTTGAGCCGAAGTCGCTCGGATTCAAGTTCGGCGAGTTTACTGCCCGCGAAATCATGTTTCGCCATCAGCGTCTTTCGCTCTTGCTCCGCTCGATTCCACTCCGCCGTGCTGCCGGCAAGTTGATAGTCGATCTCACGAGGATCGATCGCGGCGAGCAAATCGCCCGCGGCCACGATGTCGCCGGGACGAACGGCCACGGACTGCAACGAACCGTTGAGCGGAACAGCGATGAATCGACGTGTTTTGGGTTGCAGTTCGATTGGCGCTGAAACACGATAGCGAACGGGCACCGCCATCAACACGCTCATCGTCATGATTCCGATGATGACGAAACCCAGTTGTTTGCCCGACGCGATTCGTTTGAGTTGGCGGACCCATTGTTCGATTCGTGATGGTTGATAGCGAGCGATGCGTAGCAGGGTGCTCGCCAGCGGACTCGAGGCGACTCGCAAGAACGGTGCGCTCTTGCTCGAGTGGGGGTCAAGCACGACGAGTAAGCCGACATCCACTCCGTCGTGATTCGCTAGCGTGATCGCGATCAGTGAGTTACGTCGCAATGAGGTTGCCCATTGTTTCGTGGCAAGCAAAGCATGACGGTCGGCTGGGCCGGATGCCGGCCAGCATGTGAATCCGCCACGGGCGACCATCTCTTCGCCCGCAGCAAGGACTTCGCGAAGCTCCGCCGCTGAGACTTCGTCGATCCGACTATCACCGATTCGGTGCAGCGATTCCACTTGCCGGAATCGCCACAGCACGATGACCCGATCCGCGGCGAGGTAATTGCGCAAGATAGCGGCAACGCGGTGCCCCGCTTCGGCAAGCGTTTCGACATGATCCAAAGACGATTGCAGGGCGATAACAGCGGCAAAAATACGGGCACCGTCACTCGTTTCAGTTTCGACGCCCGTGCGAGAATCCGTGCGAAACGGTATCTCGAATGCCGGTGAGGGGCTGGCTGTGTCTTGCGAAATCATATCATCACCCAGTGCAAACGACCCCTCACTTTAACGTTGACTCACGCGTGTCGGCTCCGGGTCCAGCTTTGGCGCCAGCAGGTCCCAGCGGCAGCTGACTCCGCTAGGGCACATCCCGTCGACGTTCGGGATTTTTACTTTCACTTGAACCGTATTGCTTTCGGGATTCGCGACTGGCGAGACGAATTCGATCACGCCGGTGACTCGCTGCTCGCCGGCACCGATGACGAGGGAAACCACATCATTCGTATTGAACCTGGCGGAATCCAATCGTGGTACGGAGTAGACCGCACGCAGTGAATCCAATTGAACGATATGCATCACAGCCGGGTCGGTGGGCGAAACGAGCTCGCCGACGTGCTTGTTGATGGCAACCACCACACCGTTGATGGGGGAAACAATTTGTCGTTGTTGGATCTGGTGCTCGACTCGTTCGTACTCGAGTTGACGAAGCTCTAAGTCCTCGCGAACGCTCTGAAGTCTCGCCGCGGATTGTTGCAACTCAAGTTCTGCCAGATCCAACTCAC
>JBBSJZ010000362.1:0-6523 GCA_038256795.1 Pirellulales bacterium
GATTATCTCCCTCGCTAAGTCATTATCACGCCGCAAGCCCAACGCCCGCGGACACGACAACACAGTTACGAGAGCACCCCCACAGGCCTCAAGCGGCTAAGTCACACCTGTCGCCAAGATTTCCGAGACTTTGTCACACCGTGATTATTATTCGGTCCCAATCACGCCCCATCGTTCTCGCCGAAGACCGATTCCTCGGCGAGAACTGACGTGCGCATCCAAAATAGCTATGCGGCACCAGCGACGACGATCCGCTTTCCATGCTGTTCGGAAATAGCGGCGAATGACGCGTGCCCATCGACGCCAACTCGCCCAACCCGACTCAAATCGAAGCACAGCACAAAATCAAAATCATTTCGCCGAGTGATCCAATCGTTGACCATCTCAGCAAACTCAAAACGATCCTCCGATGCTGCACCGTCCGGCCCCACGTCGCAAAACTCACGAATGATCTCCACACCATTCGCGATCGCCCAGCGCCGAACGCGATCCTGTTGCATCAAGATCGCTTTCCGATCCCCGTCATCCACCGAACAGCGATAGTATGCCACCGCTCGCGCACCAAGCGGCTCCGAGCCAACATTCAATTCATCAACCACGAGATTATCTCCCTCGCTAAGTCATTATCACGCCGCAAGCCCAACGCCCGCGGACACGACAACACAGTTACGAGAGCACCCCCACAGGCCTCAAGCGGCTTGGTCTTCACCTGTCGCCAAGATTCCCACGGATTCTTCACACAGTGCGATTCAAGCTTCAGAAAAGACATCGCAAAACGGTCGAAGGTAGCGCCGATTCTCTGACCAATCCGTAATCGCAAAGACCACTCGATCAAACGCCCCGGCAAACTCTCCTTCGAGCGCATTACGGAAATCTGTTGCCGCTTGCAGCGGATCGTTGGCGAAGACGCCGCATCCCCACGCACCCAACACGAGTGACTCGTATTGATAGGCTCGGGCAATCGCGAGAACACGGTGAATTCGCTGGCGTAGCATCGGCTCCGCGTCCAGTCGTCCAACTGCGGGCGCGTACGGCGCGGCACACGTCAGGAAGCTTAGCGGCCACGGCTTGTCGCACTCCATCCCCGCATCGTCACGGAACACTGGAACGTCCGGAGACAGGATCGCCCAATCACTCGATGCTGCCGGGTCATTGTCACGATGAAAGTCGTACATCGGATCGCCAAACAGAGTAGCAAACAACGCACTCGATCGGCATAGCGTTTCTTCTTGCGCCGTCGCGCCCCGCAGGAACCCACCGCCAGGTTCAACGCCGTTGGCAAAGTTCAAAGCCAGCGGGTGATGTCCCTCGGCAACCAAAGCATGAGCAGCCGCTAGCGTCGTTTCATTGGCAACATTCACCAGCGTCACCGAGTGTTCGGATCGTTGAGCAGTCTTTGGCAATGCAGCATCTGGCGGAATCGAAACCTTTGCCACGTCGGCCGACTTGATTTCCGCCGACCAATTCACCAAGCCGCGGTCAGTTAGGTATTCACCGTTGTCGATCGCTGCGAGCGCGGACTGCCCAAGCGACTCCGCGATCTCGTACCGAATCCCAAGAACACGCTGATGCTTGCGAGCCAACTCCTCCGAATCGACGCACGTGCCAAACCGCAAACTACCCATCGCGTTTCCTCACCATTGCCTCGATGGCCCGGATACCGTTCTCCATCTTGGCGCGAGCCGACACGTTCGCCGAATGCACTTTCATTGCCGGCGGCGTGAATCCATGTAGCGCCACCTGTTCCTCGATCCAAAGCACAACGTCGTAGCCGGTTCCTCGATCATCATCACCAAGATCGTGATCCAAACTGATCTCTGTCACGTCGCCAGACTTCAAAAACTGAATCGCCTCGTCCGGCCAGTACACCCGAACTGAGCCCTCAGGTGTGGTCCGCTCGTCATCAAGATAGACCTTCATTTCCCCACCCAATGAAACTTGTCCGAACTCAGCACCGACTCTCCGTCCCATCGGTACGCGACCAACTTCCCGCCCTTGGCCACGCTGTAGTCTGTGCACGCCACGTTGGCCGCCAGTGACTTCGGCGTTCCGGTTAGCCAATAGTGGCCAGCAAAAACCGGCACCGCGTCAGACGGGTACGTTTCAACCGCCGCCAGGTCGCCAGCGTCGATCGCAACATCCGGCACTTCATCGCTGCCAAGGTGATGCTCGCGATAGGTTCGGCCAGCACCGTTCTCATTCCATTTGATCCGAACTGAGCTTCTCCGGTGTCCGGCTTTGTCGACAATTGAGTGTCCAACTGGCATCGGCAGTTCCGGTCCCTTCAACACGTTCTCAATTGCAGTGTGTAGGTCGCAGTTGGTATCTTCCGACATCGCTAGAAAGTCGGACGTGAATCTGCCCGCATCAACCAACGCATCGTTGATACAGTCGATATCCCGTGCCTGCCACGACGCGTGAGCCCCACGGACCCCGCCAATCTCAATCGCAACCGGCAAGGTCTGAAACCAAGCAATCGCATCTTTCAATTCACTCGGCGCAATCTGATCCAGCGTCGACTGATGCTGTTTTAAATTCTTCTCCGAATGAGGCCGAAACCACTCGTCCTGCTTCCCTGGACGAGGAGTATGAAACGCAATCGCGTTGTACTCATGATTCCCCATCACAGCTAACGCATCCCCCGCATCAACCATCGCACGAGCAATCTTGACGACTTCCTTAATTCCCGGACCCCGATCCACGAAGTCACCTACGAACACGACGTTCCGATCTTCATGGCGATAACTACGCCCATGCCGGGCGTATCCCATGCCGAAAAGCAATGCCTTCAGTGCATCCGCGTGCCCGTGAATGTCACCGATAATGTCGAATGCGGACACGTCACACCTCTTCAAAGTAATCGGTGTCGATCTTTTTCAGCACGAACGTCTGATCTCGCGAGACTCCAATGTCGTATTCGATCATCAGCTCTCCGAGACGATCACCGTCGATAAGAACAACCTTTTGAGTGACTGCGTTGGCATACTCAATTGCCGTATCGCGAAACTTACTCGTGGTGATGAAGACGCCTTTGCTGGCCTGCTTGCCTGCGAGTGCTCCGACGAACGCTTGAATCTCTTTTCGACCGACGTTGTCCTTCCAGCGTTTTGCTTGCACATAGATCATGTCCAGCCCCAGACGGTCCTCACTGATGATCCCGTCAATGCCCTCGTCGTTAGACGCCTTGGTGACCTTGGCGGCTTCTGCCCTCGAGCCGCCGTAGCCCATCGCGAACAGCAAGTCGATTACAAGTTGCTCGAACTTGTAGGGATCCATAGATCTCACATTGCCAAGAAGGTCGTCCGCCAATTGCGAGTTCAGTTCGCTCGTCAGGTTGGAGATCCGCTCTTCCGGTGTCAATCCTTCGAGCTCGCCTCCAGAGTCACCACCTGTCGGCTTGTCAGGACGCTTCTTGTGGTGCCATTCGTAGTGTTCTGGGAATTGATCGAGATCTTTCAACGTAAGCGAGGCAGGCTGACCCGCGATTACTTCGAGCCCTCTGGGCGTGATCTTCATTACGCCTCTTGCGGTGTACTCAATTAGTTCGGCGTGCTTCAGGTGAGTCCTCGCCCAGCCAACGCGATTGGCCAGACGGCGTTGGCTACCGCTGGGAAGCATTTCTTCGCGATCTTCTTTGGATAGCTGCATCGCGTCAGCGACTGACTCCGAAATTTGTTTGATTGCGTGTTCTTTTCCGTCTGCCGCAATTTGCAGAAACGGGACAAACATAGATTGAAAGTCAGGAACAGCCATAACATCAGCGTCGACAAAAGGATGAGAATGCTTCGCGGCATGAACCGAGTAAAAACCGCAACGAGATGTTGACTATTCTGAGCGATTCTTATCGTCGGCACCATGCCCACTGCCAAGTATCCTGGCTGTGATAGAATTCTCAGACGCCACTACGAGTTTATTCTGGACTGAAGTTTTGCGAAACGTATTTGATCAATATCAGCAGCCCGAGAATCGGCTAACGCACGCGTTGATGGTCACGCTTGACCGTGAACGCAATCTACTTACTCCGTTCTTGAAGTTTTTGGGAGTGTGCAATGCACCAACCAAAGATCGCCTCACGCTGACCGAACAGCGTCTTCCTGGCGATGCCAATGATGAAGCTTCAGCATTGACTGAGACAGGCCTTCCTGATGGAGCGATTTTCGACGCAGAAGGTTGGGCAGTCATCATCGAGAGCAAGGTGCAAGCGAAGCTAACGAAGAACCAGCTAGTTCGTCACATCAAAACCACCGAGGCGCGTGGATACCAGAACCCACAGTTGGTTGCGATTACGGTCGACGAACAGTCTTCGCCTCCTCTGCCAGGCTGTATCTATATCACCTGGCGTGAGATATACGCATGGTTTGCGAAACGCGTCGATCGCTCAGAATGGGCGGGCACATTTGTCGAATACATGCGTGTTTTCGAGCAACAGATGCTATGGGAGAACTATCAAATCAGAGGAACTATCACGATGTTCGACGGCTTTCATTTCTCACGCGAGACACCATACACATACTCCGAAGGTAAACGGCTAATAAAACTCCTTCGGCAAGAATTGATCCAGCACCCCGATCTCCATGCGATGGGTGTTGATCCAAAGGGCAAAGGTCGCGGCGCAATCACTGGCCAACAGCAAGCGGGAGTCTGGGACTACATGCCACTGATGCAGGCCAAGGACTTCAAGAATTTTACTGACTTGCCGCATTTGACTCTCTCTATCCACCGTGATCACGCTCAAGCAGCGATCACAATACCGAACGGCGTCAAAGGTGGATTCAAGAAGAAGCTGCAAAATGGCGGCGTTGAAGCTTTCCGTGAACTGTTATGCGAAATAGAAGGCAATCTAAGGCCGATCGTCGCAAAGTCGACCAAGTCAAAACCATGGATGTACGCCCTCCAGCGTCACTACAGAAGTCAAAGTGCACCAGCGACTGAAGATGGCAGCATCGGGGCCGACATACGCACTATCATCAAGGGCAATGGCGCCAAGGTGAAGTATCAGCCGCAATGGTGTGAAGCGATTTACGAGCTGTTGGCAAACAAACGATCAAACATCCAGTTTGGCGTTGTCATGCGGTTCAACTACGATTGCCCGATCATCCAATCAGAGAAGGCTACGGGCTTGTTTGTCGCTGCGTTTCAAGGCATGTCTCCGGTCGTCGACTTTGTCCTGAACGATTGAGCACAAACGACGCATGTCGTTGCGAATCCTTCAAGGCATCAGTCCACGAGTGAAAAACGATCATCATCGCCGATTACGAAAACACTTTCTTTCGCCTTGTTTGCCGCGGCGACATTTTTTGTGTGCCTTCTCAATTGAGATCGAAGGACGCTCGCAGCGTTCTTCGCTTTGAACTCGTAGAGGCCTTTTTCGCAGATCGCCTCGTAAATCTCCGCTGCCGTCATCGGCTTGCCTGATGCTTTCAGGACGTCTACAGCCACTTGATGAATTGATTTTTTCATGTTTTCTCGTCTAACGCTAAATTAATGAGGTCACCAATATCGCTTATCGCGGATGGCGTCGCTAGATAGCCGATTCCACGATGGAGGTGCAGCCGGAATTGCTGGGCTATGGTTTCTTCGTCAGTTCCCAAGCCATCCTTGTAACAACGTGCCTTGACCAACGCCCAGTAGAGTTCGTTGAGTTCGCCGCCGAACACTTGCCAACTCATTTCCACATTGCTGTCCGCAGGAATGTCGACGACTGTGGGAGGAGCCGGTTCTTTCATCGAAACCACGAGCGCCCATCGGCACAAAATATTCCATTGACCAATTCCTGTGCGGGACTTGATGCGAATCAGCTTGTCCCTTGCCTGAGATGAGAGTTTGATTTGTTTGATCACGAGTGTTCCTAAACGGCCTCCGCCTCTTCATGGTGCCAGAAGTAGCCCTGCTCAACTATCGTTTGTTTCGTCTTTTCGTCGTAATTCAGATGATACGCACGTGCTACGCTAGGCTCTAGAGCGGCGTAAAACTCTTCATCAACTTCCGTGTCCGTCGAAAGAATGATTGTTTGATGACTCGCTGAAGGAAAATACCGAGTCAGCAGGTTCTCGCGATGCATAGCGTCGAGACGAGCCATCGGAGTATCAATGATTGCTGGCAGCCTGCGATTCGACGCTCGCCCAAGGCCCCACAAAACTGAAATGGCAAACATCTGTTTTTCGCCCTCGGATAGTCGCTGCTTTGGGATGTTCAATCCATCGGAGTCTATGAGTGTGATCGAGAAATCAACTGGATCGATGAAGATTGATTCAACAAGCGATCTTTTGCGGAGCAAATATCGAAACGCTTCGAGAATGTTTGCCGCGAGCCGATCAATCTTCGCTGCGGTCGATTGCTCAAGAAAAACTTTCATTGTCTCGCGTGTGCGGTCCGAAAGCTGAGACATCCGTTCTGCATCGTCAGCAGCAACTTGCTCAGCATTTGTGCGAAGAAGCTTTTCTTCGATTTTGCTTTCAACCACCTCTCGCTCGCGAATTTTGTCTTCACAAGCTTGCTCGAAACGCTTCAGTTCTGACTCGGC
>JBBSJZ010000363.1:0-6491 GCA_038256795.1 Pirellulales bacterium
CCGCCATATAGATCGCTCCGTCAGGCCCAACGCCGGCGTAGACCGGTCGAAACCAACGGTCGCTGCTTTGCACCAAATTGTCACGGTCAACCGTGCGATAAGTCGATCCATCCTTGATCAAATCACTGTGCCACACGACGTTGTGCAACGAATTGGGCGAGATGATGGTTCCATGGAAGGATTGGTCGAACAGATCGCTTTCGTAAATCGTGAACGCTTGTGGGAACCTTCGGGTGTCCCCTTCGCTGGGCATGCTGTGCAAAAATCCCATCGCGTAGGGATTGGTGAGCGGGCCGTGCTTGCCCCAGTTCTTTTCGAAATAGCCGCCCTGCGGGTAATGATAGCCACGTGTGCCACCGGAGTTTGTACCGCTGAAAATTTCCCCCACTGAATCCATTTCAAAACTAAATGTATTCCCGCCGCCTTCGGCAAAGATCTCGAAACGATTGAGCTCCGGATGGTACCGCCAAATGCACTGCCCTTCGAAGGAGATGCCCACAGGATCGGTCGGTGACTTCACGATGCCACCCGTCGTGCTACCGTTGGCTCCATACAGCCAACCGTCGACGCCCCAAGTCAGGCTATTGGCGACCGCGTGCGTGTCTTGAATGCCGAATCCGGAAAGATGGACTTCGGGATCACCATCGGGAACATCGTCGTGGTCATGGTCGGGGTAGAACAAAAGATAAGGCGGATTAAGGACCCAGATGCCATCGTTGCCGACCTGCATGGAAGTCGCGATGTTCAGGTCTTCGATGACATCTTTAGCGGTTTCCAAAACACCATCGCCATCGGTGTCTTCGAAGATCGTGATTCGATCCAGGCCCTTGACCCCTTCGGGCGGTGGTTCGGGGACCTTGTCAAAAACTGCGCGAAGGTACTGGTCGTATCGGACGACCTTCAAACCCGCGGGAATTTGATACTGTCGATATTGAGCCACCCACATCCGGCCGCGTGAATCCCAGGTGCAAAAAAGCGGCTGGGCAAGGTCTGGCTCATGAGCAATCAAGTCGATTGCGATACCGCTCGCCAACTGAAACGTTTGGGCAACGTCTTGCGGCATGGTCGGTTGAGAGCCATCGGACATCACTCCCTTGCCTTCAAACCTGGCAACGACGTCGGCGACCTGATCGTTGCCGATGGTAGCCTTGACGTCCGTCGTCATTCTTTGGGTAGGGCTGTCGACGTCCTGAGCCCAAACGACGGGATCCATCAAAGCGCCGACCAACACTGCGGTCGTGATCATCAACTGAGTGTTTTTCATGTTCCACGCATTTTAGCTTGCAATGCAGATCATGAAACCCACCCCACTGATTCGATGGTAAGACTCTTCGGGGGCGGGAATTTGATATCCTATTGAGATGGATCCGGCAGCGCACATTTCCTGCCGAGCGATCGCGGCGCGTCTCTGTTTTCTAAGCTGCCTGCTCGGCAGCGCACCCGCTGCGAGAAACGTGTCGGGTACGTCCTATTTTCTAAGCTGCCGGTGAAGAAAAGACCCCCGGTACATTTTTATTTCGCGATCTTTCAAAAACTATCGTCTTAGAATCCTCTTCTACTGCGGAAAGCTCGACCTCATGCCGCTTATTTCTTGCCACTAAATTCCCCGAAGTACCATCTTTTCTTCCGACAAGATCGGCCACCGGGTTGCTCGAGGAAGCTCAAACGTCCAGACGCCGCAGTTGATCGGCCAGTTCTCGCTCGCGTCGCGAGAGGGCGGCACGTTGCAACGAGATTTCGACTTCGGCGGCGCGAAGTTTGTCTTCCCATTGCTGTTTGAGCTGAAAGACTTCTTCCCGCTGCGTTTGGATGAATTCGTCGCCATCGAGCATCGCGGCGATCCCCGCTGCCCCCGCGATATGATCGTCGGCAAGATCACGCGGCTGTTGACGCAACAGCTCCCGCAGTTCAGCGATCTCGCGGTCACGATCTTCAATCACGCGGTCGGTCTCCGCGACGACGTCGATCAATGTTTGCCTCTGTTCCAGACCGCCTGCCATCCCATCTTCGTTCTCAAGTTGTTTGAGGATCAATGCTTTGCGTTGCTCCCAAGTCATCGATTCAAGCGACGGTGCGGTCGTGTCGGACGCTTCGGCGAGTTTGACTTTTTGAGCGGCAATTTCCTTGGCGAGGGCTTCATTTTCCGCGTGCAGCGATTCGCACTTGGCCTGCTTTTTCTCCAAGTCCATCAACAAGCGACAAAGCATCTCCTTGCGGACTTCGATGGCATCGTCATCGATGGGTCCCCGCGTCGATTTGGATTGGGCCGATTTTGAGGGGTCGGGCTTGGGTTGCGGTTGCGGTTGTGACAGCAGTGCCCTGGTTTGCTCAAAGTCGACCGTCGCTCGCTGGGAAAGCGTCTGCATGGCCTTCATCATCTGCCCCAGCCGGTCTAGGGCCATGGTCGCGTCGGACATAAGTTTTTTGGCTGCGGCCGTGCCGGCTTCGGGTGGTTCGGGTGCGGCCAATTGGCGAACAATACAGAGTTCCGAAAGGTGATGGTCCAGCAAAAGCGAATTCATGGTGTTTCCGGCTCTCGGCCGCCCTAACTCAACCTTGACGATCTCTGGGTGGCCGATTCAACAAACAAATCAGTCAACCGCCGTCGCCCAATGAAATGAATAAGCCATGATCGGGCAGGAGGAGTCCGCTTTCCGAAACTTTTTACTGTTTTTAGGCCTGTCGGTTGACCCCGATCCAATGAGTTGCAGGCTGAAAAAACCTCCAGCGTCCTAACGCCCCTAGCCAAAGCGGAACCTCGAAACCACAACAATGGGAACACAAACATGGCCTCGAAGAATACCGCCATCCCTATGAAAACCCTCGCCGCATACCAATCCGCCGCATCGCAATCCTCCGTCTTGATTGCATCGGCGCGGCACTGAGCGGCACGATCTGTGGAGACTCAGGCGTGTAGCCGCAGTTCTGGCACTTTAGGTATCGAGTTCGCATTGACAACTCGTTGTCCACGCGAGTGGTGTAGACGCTCAGGGTTCCGGTGTCACAGGCGGGCTAAACCGTCGTCGACCCAAGACTGACGCAGCGACTTCAGCGCCAGTGGTCCCAGGTCATCGACGGACCAGGATCCGAATTGCTGCCGCAGTCGCCTGAGCACAAGCCGAAAGGCGCCATGTTCACCCGTGGGTTTGCCGTTGTGGAGATAATCCTTTTCGCGATCACCCCAGAAAGCCGCGATCAGCTTGGTCACCGACGCTTTCGAGGCTTAGGGGCGGATCGGCTGGCCGGCGCGAGCGGCAACGAAGGCGGTGATGTCGGCGTCGTATCGAACGCGAGATTCGACCGAGCCATGGTTACCAAGATAGACATCTCGTCCGTTGACGTGGACGACGGCTTGCCCGGTTGCACGGTGCAAACGGTACTTCGGGACGCGACTCGCGAGGCGAGGCATTGCTGAATCTCCTTCGCAAAACGGTAGTACTACCGTTTTGCAAGTCAGGTAATTCGCAGCTTCGCAATCGCGAGTCGCGGCACAAATGCCGTGTTTTCCGCGGTAAAACAAGTGCCCCCACTAGGACTCGAACCTAGGACCCAATGATTAAGAGTCATTTGCTCTACCGACTGAGCTATAGGGGCGAAAACGCGGATCGCTCGTTCGCCAAGATTATTTGATCGCTCTTGCCGAACTGGCGGGAATTCTAGCACGTTTGTCGGGCTCTGCAATGTCCGGTTGGCTGCCGCCGTGAACATTCGACGAGGACCTCCCGAGCCAGGGCTACATCACTGAGAAGTAGTTCTCGCAAGCGAAGTCGAAATACTCGTTCTTGAGCTCCACTTCGAGGTCATTGTAGAGGCAGTAATTGCGAACCTGGAGCAGCAAGTCTCGCGGCTGGCAATTTCGAAATGGCCGTTCCACGGGCAGGTAGTGGGTCTTGATGGCGTAGTCGATCGCGTCGGCGTTGTAGGGCATTTTGAGCACTTTGCACATGATCTCGAACAAGCGACGAAAGTCCGCTTCGGGCGGATTGGGGACTTCGATTTTGTAGGGAATCCGTCGCAAAAATGCGTCGTCAACAAGGTCCCTGGGCTCGAGGTTCGTGCTAAAAATCACCAACTGGTCGAACGGCACCTGGATCTTCTTACCACTCGCCATGTTCAAGTAGTCGTAGCGTTTTTCCAGCGGCACGATCCAGCGATTGAGCAATTGATCGACGCTCATTTTCTGGCGTCCGAAGTCGTCAATGACGAGCGTTCCACAGTTGCTCTTCATTTGCAGTGGTGATTCACTAATCCCGCTCGACTCGCTCCGGCGGACTTCGAGCATATCCATCGTGAGCTCCCCACCGGCGACAATCGTGGGCCGTTTGATCCGCACCCAACGCTTGTCAAAATCGACGACATCGAGAATCCCCGCGGCGCCATCGGGCATCGCCAGCTCGTGATTCATCGGGTCGAACACACGCAGTGTGTCGCCATCGACGTCGATGCTGCGGGGAATCCAGATGTACTTTCCGTACGCACCGGTGACCCGCTCAGCGATCGATGTTTTGCCGTTGCCAGGAAAGCCAAACAAGAACATGCCTCGGCCGCTGGCCACGGCGGGGCCGAGCCGCTGCAGCATCGTGGGGCTGATGAGAAGATCGCGAAAAGCGTTTTGCAGGTCGATTTTCTTGGGGTACTGGCCCTCGATGGTTTGCAGCTTGACGCTTTGGACGTAGTCGGGCAAGCGAACCGGGCAGGCGCCGAAGTATGTCGAGTCCTGGTTATGATTCCGAGCGATGGCCCGACCCGTTTCGGTAAGAACGTAAACGTAGTCGTTCGTCGCGGTCGAGCTTCGATAGGCGACGTGTTGTTCCATCTTCAGCCGGGACAGGATCGGCTCGACGATGCGGAACGGCAGCTTCAACTGATCAGCCATCTGTCGGCCTTCCATCTCGCCGGCATTCAGCAGGGCTCGGAACATGATCGCTTCGAGAATGGACTCGTTGATCTGAGCCGATCGCATGTCTTCCGGTTCGGGCGGCCGCCAGGGCTCGTCGCGACTCGGCGTAAACCCGCGAGGCAAGGGCACTGCCGAGTTGGCGACGTTCTTGACGGCCGGGCTAGCTGCGGGTCGCGGCGGCGAGGCGGACGTCGGGTCGGGCGAACTTGACGGCGCCACGGCCGCCTGCTGCGGATGACGCTTTGCCCCCGCTTCGCTACCAAACTGGCTCGACATGGGGCCGGAAAACCCTTGCGGCTGTGCCCCGGCGGCTGGCCTGGGCTGTTGACGCGGTCGGTCGTCGACGGGTCTGCCCGAACTTTCGCAGCTACTGCGACTATCGCCGCTGAGTGACTGGATCCTCGAGATCAAGGCATCCAGTTGGGCATCGACTCGCTGCGGCAGGGCTGATGTGACGCCGCGGGCGTCTGACACCGCAGCATTTTGACACTGGCCCGCGTTCTGGCTGTTGATGGCGTTTTGGCTATTGGTCAGTGGTGTCATCACATGAAACCTAAGGTTTGAACATTGCTCGGGCGATCGCCAAAACAGAACTCGCCGACGTTTCACAGGTATCGGACGCCGGAACGAGCTCCGCCGAGGTAAATCACGGCCACCGAGACAAAGCCGCGAATGGCCGCCGCGAGTTTCGTCACAGCTGGCGTATGCCAACCCACTCGGCACGAGCGAAGATTGCGATTGGGAGGAAGGTGCTGACTTTCAAAAACTCGGTGGAGCGGGAGATTCGCATGACCGATGAAAGTAATTCCGCTGAGGGAATACCACGAAAAACCGCGTTTTTCACGGCAAAACGACCGAGGCGGAGGCGGTTTCGAAAAAGAATTGGCAGAATCTTCCAAAAGGCTCTTGCGAGCTCGGCCGGTTGCCCATATCTTTCCGCCTCGCTGACACGCAAGCCGCGTCCGACTCACCCGAGACGGACGCGAAAGTCAACTAGCGAGATCGAAAGTTTCTCAAGAATTTTCAATCAAAGCGGTTGACTAAGTGACAGCGAAACCCGATACTACGGGACCTGCCTGAGACACCTCAGCAAGCCAAGTTCACCTCGGTGAAAACTAGTTTGCGTTAATGAGATTTCAGGCTAATTGATATTTGACAATTTGGTGATGAAACTTCTGTTGAGTTCAGCATTGCGAGGTCGTTTAGCAACGATTTGCGAAGCACTCAGGCTTAGGCTTGATGGCTTTTGTAAGTTGAAGCAAAAATGGCGAATTGCAAAATAGGGTGTTTTACCGAGCACCCGACCAGAGCAATTAGATTTTTCGGTTGAAACTGTTTACAGGCGTTTGTACTTCGGTGCAGATGTTTAAAGCATATAAAATTGAAGGGTTTGATCCTGGCTCAGAATGAACGTTGGCGGCGTGGATTAGGCATGCAAGTCGTGCGAGAAGCCCTTCGGGGTGGACAGCGGCGGAAGGGAGAGTAACGCGTGGTTACATGCCCTCGAGACCAGGATAGTAACGGGAAACTGTTAGTAATACTGGATAACATCTTCGGATCAAATGGTGTGATTCCGCTCGAGGATTGGACC
>JBBSJZ010000364.1:0-6462 GCA_038256795.1 Pirellulales bacterium
CAGCTTCCTGACTGCAAATTTCCTAATGGAGCTAACGGGGTCGAGTAACCTATCCTCCTACAATTTTTCCGTGAAGTATGATCCGACCCAGCTGAGATACGTATCTCGAGCTGAAACGGGTTTTGGCGCTTTGGTGGAGACCGATCCTACCAATGAGATCGACAACGTTGGTGGACGCATTTTGCGAATCGATGGAGCCACGCTGGGTGATGGCCCGAGTGCTGCGTTCGGTCCGGTCAGCGTCGCTACGGTGACTTTTGAAACGCTTGGCAATGGTCCGATCAGTTCAGTGCTGACGGCGGGACTCTTCCAGTCTGCTGACGACTTCTTCTTCGATAACTCAGGAAATGAAGTTACGGCGGATGTCGTCTTCAACGGTGCGATTATTAGCGTGAATCCAACCGCGGTTCCTGAACCGTCGTCGCTACTCGCGCTCGCTGCCATCGGTACCGCGATCGCAGCACGACATCGACGTATCAACAAGAGAAAGTTGCAAATCTAGTTTTGCAGCTTATCAACATCGAAAAGGGCGGTTGTTGGCATGATTAGGCCAGCAGCCGCTATTTTCTTGAAGCTAACCGCTCACAACAACTCGTGACTTCCAATCCTTCCTATCGCCACCCTCCATCCGAAATTAGGCAACTTTGACGACGACGAGAACTTGCGACAGTTCGGCCCGCGCTGCCGGCAGCGCGGTCATCGTCAGCGTCGAAACATTGTCGGCGAGCGATTAGAACCCAAACCTGATGGCTGCCGATCGATAAGCGACTCGGGGTCGATGTTAGATCACGTCGTGAACAATCCAAATCCTTGATTATCGACGCATCGCGCCCGGTTGGCCCGATTCGACGACGAACGAGGCCCGGGTCGCAGACTTGCCGCCGGGTTTGAGAACGTCGTCGACGACAACATAGTCGCTCGTCCATGCTTCCCGCGTAACTTCGCATCGAACGTAACCCCGCTCGCGATTGTAGAACTGGACGCCTGGGTTATGCGAGCAAATCCAATCGTGATCTCGGGGTAGGTTTTCGCCATTTCCACCGCTGCTGATGGATGTGCCCACGAACTCGGTGGCGATGATGGGAGTATCAGCCCGGTCGTCATCAAGTCGCAAATCATTGACATAGTTGCAATGGATGTCGCCGGTGAGCACCACCGGATTAGAGATGCCGCGTCGGGCAAGCAGGCTCAGTAATTGACCACGCTCGGCATGGTATCCGGGCCATTGATCCATCGAGTACTGCATCGTGTCTTCTCGCGATTGTGCGCCCACCAAGCCCATCATCACTTGCTGCGCCAACACGTTCCACTGGGCGATGGATTGTTCGAGTGATGCACAAAGCCAATCCCGTTGCTGGATGCCCAACAGTGAATTTCCTGCGGCACACGCAGCTTCATTGAGCGGCGATTTACGGTCGCCATTGGGTTGATCGCTGCGATACTGACGCGTGTCCAAAATCATGAACTCGGCGAGTCGTCCGAACGTGGCTTTACGATATAGCTTGAGTTCGGGACCTCGAGGCAGGCAACTTGCCCGCAGTGGCATCATCTCATAGTAAGCTTGATACGCTGCGGCGCGACGGAGCATGAACGCGACGGGGTCGACGTTCGCTTCTTCACTCATTTTGCCCGCGTAGTTATTGTCAAACTCGTGATCGTCCCATGTCAGAAACCATGGGCAGTGAGCGTGAGCGGATTGCAGTAACTCGTCACTGCGATATTGATTGTGTCGAATGCGATAATCGCCGATCGTTTCAATTTCATTACCTTGATGGGTTCGCACCTTACCATTGCGTCCTGCTTCGTATTCGTAGATGTAATCTCCCAAATGGAAAATCAAGTCAATTTCGTCTTCGGCCATTTGCTCGTAGGCGGTGAACAAACCTTGCTCATAGTTTTGGCAGGACGCAAATGCGAAGCGTAATCGATCGGGTTCGTCCACATCCGCTGGCATCGTTCGGGTGCGGCCGACGGGACTCACCTCGTCTCCCGACATAAATCGATACCAATACCAGCGATTCGGGTGTAGCCCCTCGACTTCGACGTGAACTGAGTGCCCGAGTTGGGGCGTCGCGATCGTCGATCCGCTAGCAATGATCGTGCGCATCGATTCGTCTGCAGCGACTTCCCAGGCAACAACCACAGGCTCATGCTTCATGCCGCCATCGGGCTGCGTCGGCTCAGGAGCCAATTTGGTCCATAGCACCACCGAATGACTATCGGGATCACCAGAAGCCACACCGAGTGTAAACGGATGACCCGAGAACGTTGGGCGTGAGTTGGCCCATCTCATTCTGGCCAATAGCGGTAGGGACGCGAGCGTGCCGCCGTAGGCGAGCAGCAATCGACGGCTGATTCCCCCCTCGCCACGAACTGCCGAGCTTAAACTGGTATAACTCTTGTCACGTATGCGACTCATCAATGCACCTACCGTAAAAAAAAGAGAGCCAAAGTTCTTGGGCTCAAGTCGACCATTCGCGTGCGAAGATTGGAACGTCAATATCGCGAAAAGTTAGCTAATCCAACATGTGTACCACCACGCGGTTGTGAGTTCTTTTCATCACGCCGCTGCCGTTGAGAAAGACGACGCAGCAATTGCCTAGTATTTTGGGTCAACCCATTTCGGGAGTTCACAGTGGAGGCACTTCCGTGTCCAGGCATGATAGAAGAAACGCCAGATAAAGAAGGGCTTGGCACACTGCGGGCAGGGGAAGTAACCGAACCGCCAGCCAGCAACTCCATAAGCAACAATCCAGGGAATTACGTATATCGCGGCGTCATCCGAGCCAGTCCAGCTTCGCAGCAAGATCGAAGCAAGAAGAGCGCCCGGAAGATAGGCGTGCAGTGTCGCCCAGAAAAGAAGACGGCGACGGCGGTAGTCAGCCCAGGTGCTCATGTGATTTCATTCGAATAACGAAAACCAGTTAACGAATTGCGATCTTTCTCGCATGACAGGCGTGAGAATGCTCAACGTCTCGGTCGTGGTAGAGCGTTGTATCGAACTCGCTCACCGGAGACGTTGCACAAGCCAAGTGGTAATGAGCTCAACCGCCTCGGCGTCCATCAATACCGGGGGGCGGTAGCTCTTCATCGTTGTTCGGGAACCGATCGGTATCATACACCAGCAGGTGATTGAGGTCGGGCAGCACACGAGCGGTCACGTCCCGTTGCCGCCTGCTTCAAGCAATACTTGCATTTCGATCCGTTGTGCACACTCCTTAACGAATGGTTTTTCCAGCATCCAACAACACGCTGTTGGAAACGTTGTTGCCGAAATCTTGGTGACGATCCAATTGCCAAATGACTTGCTTGGTCGTGGGGTCAATCTCGACGAGCAGCGGTTGTCCGGGTCCCGCATGGCAATTGCCGATGACGTAATGGCCATTGGCGAGCACTTCGAGTGTGGTGACCCAGGCGAAACGGATTCCGGGCAGGTCATCTTGATGCAATTCCCAAACGATCTTCTTCTCCGGCGTCACTTCGAGCACCGCGTGTCCGTTACCGGCACCGATGAGGGTGTTACCATTGGGTAGTCGCACTGCGCTGAACAGTTTATTGCCGAACGCTTCGGGACCGTGCCCCTCTTTCGCTGCTTTGCCAAACATCGGGACTTCGTATTCCCAAAGAATTTCAGCCGTTTTGGCGTCATACTCACGAACCTTGCCGTCGGCTTCGTGAGCGACCAAGTAATGGCCGTTGGCGAGTTTGCGAACGAGCCGCGTGTCCGAGTGCGCGTTGGGATTCTCGGTGGTGAGCGGCATCTCGTGAACGACTTTGCCTTCACGGTTGACCTCAATGATCTTGGCATCGCCGGACACTGCGATCATGACGTTGCCGTTATCGAGCATTTGGCAAGCATGAACTTCGATGCGTTTTCCAGGCTGGCCAGCGTTATAGCGCCACACGGGTTGCTGGGTTGCCGGATTGATCTCGGCCACGCCGGCGGCACCTTCGAGCACGAGGTAGTTACCGTTGTCCAAGACATGCACATCATGGATTCCCCCCCAGGGCATTTGCCAGCCGATCGAGCCGTCCGCTTCGATCACGGTGAGCCCACCGTCACCATGAAGCAGGACGCGATGCGCCGCTGCAGCGGTCGAGACGGTGAGCAGCGTAAAACAGACCGCGGTGCAAGTTAGAATCTTCATGTCAAGAATTTTTTTTGGAGTGATGAATAAAGTGTTCAAGTCGAACGGATTGTGCCTCAGATGTTTCAATCCAGTGCCGGACGTTCGGTCGTGGCATAGGCACTGGCGTCCGTCTTGGCTCGCTCGGCATCGAAGTCAGCTTCTCGCATGACGATGCGGAACGAGAGTTTGAGGGACTCACCGGCGGGCAGTGTGTAGCCGGCCGTCTTGTCGCCGCCGACGAAGTGGAATTCGCCGAACGGATTGGCGGCAAACAAACCGTACGTGCGGACATGCCAGCGACAGGGGTAGTTGAAACTGCTGGGGTGTTCGTGAATGGTGATGCTCAGCTTTGAATCATCGACGGGACCCGAGTAATCGACCCACGAGGCGCGTTTGCCCCACGTATCACCATCGAACTCGCCGTGTTCATTCGTGATTTTACCGCCGAGTTTTGAGTCGACCTTCATCGTGCCGGGAACACGGATGCCGAAGGAGCCTTCTTTGGTATCCCCGAAATGAACGGGGCCATCGGTGGCGTGAAGCAGAAAATCACAATCGACAACGCGGGCGTCGCCATCGAGATGGAAAGCGAGCCGCCGCGAGTCGCTCAACAGACGTTTGCCATCGGGGCCGTTCCAATCGTTCTGGGTCGCAATGACTGCGGCGTCGGCTGACTCGTCGACGGTCGCCGAACCCGCGGTTTGCACGATCCGTCCGCATCCTTCGTCATCGATCCAAAAATCAACGTCGTTGACTTCACCGTGCGTCATCCACAGCGAGCGATGGTGATCATGATCATCCTTTTCCGTCGGCTTGACGGGCACCATGGGAAAACCGCGAGTCGCTTCGTGGCCGCCGGGGCCGATCAATGGGAACACGATCGGCGTGCCTTTGAAGTCACTCCGATAGGCTGCCAGCAGCTCGCCACCGAGCCGAATCTCCCAACCCGCCGGATCATCCGTTGGCAGCACCGAAAACTTGGACGACGCGACCGCTCCCGTCCGTTCCTCCGACATTGCGGTCGAGGTCGCCAGCAGCACGAGCGAGAGTGAGATTCCGAGCGGTCTCAGACTTTGCCAACCTGAAAAACGAGGGCGGAAGTGAACCATTTCTGTGTGTCTCATGGGGGATGTGGTCAGAACTAGCGACGAAGACATCGCCAAAGCTGCAAGGATTTTAACGTAAAACCGAGTCCACCAGCACAACCACGCGAGTTTAGGCGAGAGGCGGATTCATTTGGTCGCTCGCCCTCAACGCCTCAGAGGTCCTGTGGCTTTTTGGGCGTGCAATTCCCACGGATTTCGGCGATTCCGGGAGAGTCCAAACAGGCCAACTGGACATTTCCCAGATGAAGCCTGGGGCTAGGCAAGAGCAGCACTTGAAAACTGCACGAGCTCTTTTGTGGGAATGGGAGGCGGGGCAAGGAGGTAGGGCATCCGCAGCCGCTCGCCTCAAAAATTGAGTTCTCAGCCATTGATGCGCACCGCCGCGTTGGTCGATCGATTACCCTTGAATGACTCTTCTTGCGCGGCGATGGTCGCATCAATGCGTCTCCTCGAAACTTGGTGTTCTTAATGACCTGGGCTAAGTCGATTTCGATCGGTGTGGTGGCACTCGCGGCTTGCACGCTGGGCTTGCCGGCGACGGCTCAATCGAACGGAAGAAAGAACCAGCCCAAGAAGGTCTCGCCGCCACCCAAAATCCGATTACCAGAAAGCGTTCGGTCCAAGGCACCTGTGCAGATGGATGTCGCGGGTGTGATCGAGTCACGCCGTGCCGAGGTGGTGATTGCCGCCAAGAACCTCGACTATCTCGTCGAGTCGGTGATCTATCGCAACCAGGGAACACCCAATGCGATGGCGAGTGATGAGGTGTTCCTGCGACGTGTTTATCTTGATGTCGCGGGCCGAATTCCGACGCTCGGTGAAGCTCAATCGTTTCTCGCCTCAGAAGACCCCGAACGACGTGAAAAGTTGATCGACGAGTTACTCAGCAGCCCCGATTACGTCAGCAACCTTTACAACTTCTGGGCCGATACGCTGCGTCTTGTCGACAGCCCTCAACCGAACATCGTCTCGGAACCCTACTCCGCGTACGTCAAGGATTCGATTCGCCAGAATAAGCAGTACGACCAATGGGTATACGAGATGCTCACCGCCGACGGCAAGGTTTGGGATAACCCAGCGGTCGGATTCCAATTGCGGGACGTTGGCATGCCGCTTCCCTATATCGACTACAGCTTTCGCGTATTCCTGGGGACGCTAGTGGGTTGTGCCCAGTGCCATGACCTGCCATTTGATCTATGGAGCCAATACCAGTTCTCTCAACTCGC
>JBBSJZ010000365.1:0-6447 GCA_038256795.1 Pirellulales bacterium
AGCCGAGTGCGCTGGAGGAATCGATTGCGAAGTTTGCCGTCCGACGTTCGATGGCAGTTCGCGTCCCAGGCCAAACCAGTACATTAGTGACCGATCCAGGAGCAATCGATAGCGGGCTGGAGCATTACAAGTCAATGTGTGTCCAATGTCATGGCGGACCGGGAGTGAAGCCCGAGGAATTTTCCGAGGGGCTGAATCCTCCGGCCCCCATGCTCGAGACCGCTGGAACGAATTTTAGTGACGGCGAGCTTTTTTGGATCGTCAAACACGGAATCCGCATGACCGGCATGCCTGGGTTTGGCAAAACGCACAGCGACGAGGATGTTTGGAAAATCGTGGCCGCTGTCAAACATCTTTCGGATCTGCTGCCGGAACAGAAGGAAAAGTTGGCCGAGGGGCGAGCTCCGAGTGCCCATTCACATGGTTCGGGCGAAGTTCCATTGGACGATGAAGCAGAACACCATCATGAGGGGGAGGCGGCGGGGAATGAATAATGACCTGAGTTCACAGAAACAGCTCGAACGCCCGCAAACCTCAATTTTCGCTTATATTCTACGCTGAAAAATCTACCGAGACGTTCTCTCGTCTACTGCACGATGGACATAGAGCCAGTTACACTGCGAGTTTCCCGCTGGCAAAATCGGGATGAAGAGCGTCTGATTATTCAAGAACGAATTGCAATGCACTCCGAAGATGATAAGAGAAAGCTGAATCACCGTTTGCGACGTGTCGTAGGACAAGTCGAGGCGGTAGGTCGAATGATCGAGGAAGATGCCTATTGCGTTGACATCCTGATGCAGCTATCCGCCGCTACGGGCGCGCTGGGAAAAGTAGGTCAAATTGTGCTGGAAAATCACCTCAAAACCTGTGTGGCTGAAGCGATGGAAGGTGGCCAGTCGGCCGACCGGGATCAGAAACTGGAGGAACTGGTGACGCTCTTTCGCAAGTACGCCAGTGTGATCGATTGAGTGCAAACGCACCTCTGGCAGATACGGTATTGGAGACTCAGCCTGTTCCCTAAATAATGGGGCGATTTCGTGAAGAAACGGAGTCGCCGCCGCATCTTAATCGATGGACACAAACTTCAGGGACTTCTTTCTGGGCAACCGCGTATGAAATCGCCTCAAGTCTGGCGTTGTTTGCCCCTTTCACGTCAGTTGCTGATTTCCGTCAACTCGGTTCTGATTGTGGTTTTGGCGATCTTTCTTGTCGTCGACTATCGTCTACGACTCGCCCAGCAAGTCCAACAAACGCAGCTTGCGTTAACCGAGGAAGCCAAGACGCTTTACGAATCGGCTTTAGCCCTAGACGCGAAGGACCCGGAAGCGGTTCAACGTCTCGTCGACAATGTTTGCGCCAGAATGAACACCCAAGATTCTCCCGGCCATCACATTGCAATTCGGTGGAATGGCAACGTCCTACAAGCGATCTCGCACGGGCGTGCCTCGCCTGAGATGTTCGACGCAATGATTGCATCCGCCAAAGGAGGATGGGAGCCTCAGCCCATGACGAAGTCGATTGTCGTTGGATATTTTGACGGTCCAGCTGGTACAGTCTACGTTTCTGAGCGGCGCTTGAACATCATCGCCACAGCTCGTCAGGCCTTGATGCGGCAACTCATTGCCGTTCTGATCGTTGGAGCAATAGCCGGGCTGGTCGTTGTCCTTGTGCTACACTTGGTTGTCACAAAACCGATGCGGAAGTTGGTCACTTCATTACAGAATGTTGGTGCAGGAAAACTTGAAACGCGAACCGCAAATCTTAGCTGTCGCGAGTTGCGTTATTTTGCGGATCAGATCAATGTGATGGCTGCGAAACTCGACGCCGTTGAACGCGAGCATCGACTGGCGATGGCAAAAGCACGCGAGATTCAGCAGAATCTGCGGCCAAGTGAAATTAATGTTCCGCAATTGATGATCGACGCACTGTTTGAACCTGCCGAAGATGTTGGTGGCGATTACTACGACGTAATCGTTCTGGACAATTCACAAATTTTGCTGTGTGTCGCCGATGTCGCGGGTCATGGAGTTCCAGCGGCGATGGCCGCAACACTCTTGAAGGCGTTTGTGGGCGAGGCGGCGAAGGCCACTTCTGAACCGGCTAAGATATTGACTCGCGTCAATCGTCAGTATTGCGAATATGTGATGAATGGCCACTTTGCAACCATGGTGTTGGTTCGCATTGATCTGGAGGAACGTCAGTTGGTGTATGCCAACGCCGGCCACGAATGGCCTTTCGTGCATTGCGGAATACAGCCCGTCAAGCGACTGGAAGTCGGTGACCTGTTGCTCGGTGTTGACGGGGACACAACGTACGAGCAGGCCAGTTTACGAATCTGCTCCGGTACTAAGCTCGTACTCGTCAGCGATGGCGTCACGGAAGCCTTCAATCCCAACGACGATCAGTTCGGAACGCAGCGAGTAGAAAAGGTAATTGTCGCCGGAGTTGACGACAACGCAGTCAACCTGACGAAACGTTTTGCTGGCTCTCTGCGTGAGTTTCGAGGTGGCAAGCCAGCGTTTGATGACACAACTTTGTTGGTGGCCGAAGTCTCCTGGTGAACATGAGAACCAGGCTGCGACCATGCAGATCACTGTTAGAAACCGCATATCCTTTTGTTGATCGGTTTCAAGAAAGCGGTGACGCTCTTTACCGAAAATCTTAGGATAGTCGCTGCACAAGTGATCGAGCATCGACGCCAGCAATTCGGTAAAGACCATCTCCCGCTATGAGCAGGTAACAAATGCGTCTCAAAAGACGCATCAGTTGCAGCAACTTCCACCCGAGCCGCCGCTTGATCGCGACGCGTTCCGCGCCGGGGGAGCCGAGTAGCTTGCCACCGGCTGCGCGCGAGGTTGAAAGTCGCTTTTGGAATCAACATCGGTGTCGTACTTGATGTTTGACGCCGCTTGAGTGACGTAGCTGTCCATCGAGGACGTGTTTTCTGTTTTCGCTAGCCAGGGCAGTCGACTCGTGGCGCAACCGATGGTTGAAAAAAGAAAGCTGCCAAGGGTCAGCAGCAGAGTGATTTGTTTTACGTGCGTATTCATTTCGACAATCCTTGTCATTCAAGAGATAAAAAGGGCAGGGACGGCGTGACTTTCGACCGCGAACGAGCCGCAGCTTCCAGGGACACCGCCCCCGCGTTTCTTAGTTGGGAGAGGGGAGTTGGGAGTTGGGAGTCATTTGCCTCACTCCCACCTCCCACATTCCCACATTCCCACATTCTTTAGCGAAGCGTTGGTGCGTTGACTCCTTGTTGTGCGAGAACGGCCAACCATTTTTGGGGTTCAGCGGCAATCTTCTTAGCGCATCCTGGGCAGCAGATGTAGACCGCTTTGCCAGCGGCATGAACTTTGTAGGGTCCGCCCATCGCGTCGAGCGGTTCGTCCATCACGGGGCACTTCTTTTGAGCGGCAATGAACGGCACATCCTCGGTACCGACCTTGAAAATTCCCGCACGAACCTGTTCGGTTCCTGCCGGAACGCTTGCTCCTTCGCTCCCCATCTCCCCCTCTCCCTGACTTCCTTGGCCGTACACCACGGTGAGGTACTTCGCTGGGTCAACCTTGATCTTCTTGATGCAGCCCTTGCAGCACAGGAAAACTGGTTTGTCGCTGATCATGACCTTGATGGGATCACCCATGCTTCCAAGCGGCTCGTCCATAACTGGGCAATTCTTCTGCTGGGCAATCAGGATCGAATCAGCTTGCGTGGCCGCAGTCACAGTAATGTTGACAGTGGACTCACTCGCTCCTCCATTCCCAACTCCCCACCTCCCCATCTGGTCCCCGTAGACCATTGCCAGGTACTTCGCGGGTTCGGCTTCGATCTTTTTAATGCAGCCCTTGCAGCAAAGATAAACTGGCTTATCGCCAATCGTTACCTTGATCGGAGTCCCCATGCCGCCAAGGGGTTCGTCCATGACGGGACAAACTTTTTGACGAGCGATAGCGTCGGCGTCAGCCGCTGTCACGGTCGCGACCGTAATCTGGGGACGCCCTGCTGAGTACTTCCCCGGATTAGACTTCACTGCGTCCACGCAACCACCACAGCAAACGAACACACGCTGCCCGTTTACATCGACGGCAACCGGATCACCCATGCTGCCGAGTAATTTGCCGCTAACTGGACAAATCTTCTGCCGTGCAATTGAGGCGGCAGCAAGCTGGAGTTCGTTGGCAGGCACCATTGCGACTTCATTGAACGCTAGGGCTTGGCCACCAACAGCTTCAATGCCGACCAACTGGATTTCGATTTCGATTTGACGTCCAGCAATCTGCGAAAGGTTCACGGGCGTGGTCAACCCGCCTTTGCCGTCAGGCAGCAAGTCGTAGCGATAGCGTTTTGCATTGCCTTCGACCCGCAGTGACGCTGCACCGCGGCTTCGATCGACCGTAATAGGCTGACCATTTCGGTCGTAGACGAACATTTGGATGCCACCTTGCGACACGACCGTCTCGACTTGTACAGCACCTGCTTGTTTCAATGCCCCCCCGTGGGGACCGGCCACCGGACGCGCCATTTGCGATGCTGCGGTTTGACCGGGCAGTGCGTGGTTGTGACCAGCATGGTTGTCCTGTGCATTCACTGTCGCCGCCGAAGCGACGGTAAGCAGTGCGGTGAGCAAGATTTTACATTTCATCGGATTTCATTCCTTTCATTTGAGTTGCGGCCGAT
Organism: Pirellulales bacterium; assembly: GCA_038256795.1. Lineage (GTDB taxonomy): Bacteria > Planctomycetota > Planctomycetia > Pirellulales > Pirellulaceae > JBBSJZ01. Next base: position 4,681 of record JBBSJZ010000365.1, read on the forward strand.
TCCGTTTGGCCGCTTCGGTTGTCAGTTGGATGCTTTCGCGATCGGGTTTCTTCACGAGTTTTCAAAAAAGTTGGGAGTTGGGAGTCGGGAGTCGGGAGTTGGGAGGACGCGACTTCAATGCTGATGGTTTTCTCCTTCACTCCCACCTCCTCCACTCCCAACTCTCTTCTCCCAGCTAACTTCAAGCTACTTTCATAGCCTTCTCCCCTGGCATTTCCTCAGTCCCGTCCCAAAGGTCATCCTTCATGCCGAGCCGCATTTTCATTTCTAAATACGCGGAATAGAGTGTTGGAACAATGAACGATGTGAACGGTTCAGCTAGCATTCCTCCGAATACGGGAATCGCCATCGCGCGAGCGACATCAGCACCACGGCCAGTCGCGATCAAAACGGGAATCAGGGCCGCGAGAGTGGTTACGGTTGTCATCATGCAGGGACGTATTCGTTTCAGTCCTGCTTCGTAGACGGTGTCCCGAATGTCCTGAACACTGTTGATCTTGCGCTTTTTCAGCAATTGATGGATGTAGGTTGCCATCACCACACCATCGTCGACAGCAAGACCAAACAACGCGATGAACCCAACCCAGACGGCGGTATTGAGCTCAACCTCCATCCAAGCGACCAAAATCATGCCTCCAGCAAAAGCGACCGGGATGCCAGTGAACACGGCCATCGCGATCGGCAGGTTGCGGAACTCCATGTAGATCAAGAGTAGATTGATGAGCATCACAAACGGTATGATCCACATCAAACGCAAGTTGGCCTCGATTTGGTTGCGAAAACTTCCCACGGATTCGAGCGAGTAACCGGTCGGGAGAACAAGAGTGGGAGTGGAGGAGTTGGGAGTGGAGGAGTTGGGAGTGGAGGAGTTCATTGAATGTTTTTCTCCCAACTCCCGACTCCCACCTCCCAACTTTTCACTCCCACGTCCCAACTGAGCAACTCGCAATTCTTCTTCGATCGCGGCAATCGATTCCAAATCTCCCTTCTTGCCGTTGGGCATGAATGCGACGTGCGCGACCAACCTTCCATTTTCGCTATTGATCGCACCTGGTCCCCAGGTCGTTTCCAACTTTGCCAACTCTTGGAGCGGAACGACGGCACCACTTTGGGTTACAACCGGCAGTCGGCTGAGTTGATCAATGCGCTCACGCAGATCACGGTTGTAACGTAGTCGTACAGGATAACGTTCGCGTCCCTCGACTGTCTTGATCAAATTCATGCCACCCAGCGCCGTCTCGATCACTTGGTTGACCATTGATGCGCTCATGCCATAGCGTGATGCCGCTTCACGATCGACAGTAAACTCGATGTAGGGCTTTCCAAGCACGATGTCTGGGTTGACAGTTCCAGCGTTGATGTACGTCGATTTCTTTAGTTGTGCGGCAACATCCATTGCTGCACTCGCCAGTGTCTTCAACTCGTCACCATAAATGCGAATCGCCATGGGTGCCTTGATGCCACTTTGCAACATCACCACGCGGCCTTCGATCGGCTGCAATGCCGCCGCAGGTGTGACACCAGGCAGTGTTGCGACGCGATTGATTTCGTCCCAAACGTCGCGAGCTGTGACGCCTTCTCGCCATTCGCTTTCGGGTTTGAGCATGACGTAGGTTTCGATCATGGCCGCCGGTGCCGGATCGAGCGCCGATTCGACGCGGCCAATTTTGCCTAGGACGTCTTTCACTTCAGGAATCTGACCGATTAGCACGTCCTGCGTTTGCAAAACCTGCATTGCCTGCGAAAAACTGGCTGCTGGGTAGAGCG
>JBBSJZ010000366.1:0-6444 GCA_038256795.1 Pirellulales bacterium
CAAAAACACTTCGACCTGATGAGCCACTCCCCAACGTCCGTCGACTCGGCACTGACCACTGTTCGCCAAGCCGTCGCGGACGGGAAAATCACGGCCGCGGCCGCCGAGAATATCGGTTTCTGGTTGACCCAGCATCGCTACGCGGCGTACCGCGACGAGACACTTCGGCACATTAGCGATGGTGCTTGGCAAACGCTTGACAATGTTTTTTGGACGGTCATTCCGTTCGGTACCGGCGGTCGACGTGGCAAGATGTACCCGATCGGATCGAACGCGATCAATGATCGGACCATCGGCGAGAGTGCCCAAGGGTTGGCGAACTACGTCGTCGATTTTCACGGCGGCAAGAAGTCGCTGTCATGCGCGATCGCCTACGCCACTCGCCATCAATCCCGTCACTTCACGGAGTTGTGTGCCAGCATCATGGTGGCCAGCGGCTTCAAGGTTTACTTGCTCGACGACTACCGCGCGACGCCCCAATTGTCATTCGCGGTGCGCTACAAACAATGCGATTGCGGCATCATGGTCACGGCCAGCCACAATCCGCCGAGTGATAACGCCGTGAAAGTTTACTGGTCGAGCGGTGCCCAAGTGTTGCCGCCGCATGACGAAGGAATCATCGCTCGCGTGATGGATTGCCAAGAGATTCGCACGGTGCCATTCGCAACGGCGCTGGCGGACGGAAAAATCGAAATCGTTACGGCTGAAATCGATGCTGCGTACTTTGAAGCCGCAGTCGCTTGCGCGTTACCCGGTTCGCGCGATGCCAAGATTCTTTACACGCCGCTTCACGGAGTCGGTGCCGCCGCCGTGATCCCGCTACTCGCCAAAGATGGCTTTAAAGATGTCGAGGTTTACGGGCCGCACGAGGAACCCAGCGGTGACTTTCCCAATGTCCCCGGTCACGTCAGTAACCCAGAGAATGTGAAAGTATTCGAGGCGCCGATCGAGTATGCCAAGACGACAATGGCGGATGTGATTCTTGCCACCGACCCGGATTGTGATCGCTTGGGCGTCGCCGCGCCGCGGACGCTCGATGCCACCCAAGATTGGGGAACATTCAATGGTAACCAAATCGGTGCGCTCCTCACCGACTACATTCTCAGCCAACGGGCCCAGGCGGGAACGTTGTCACCCAAGCACTACGTCGTCAAAACACTCGTGACGACCGAATTGATTCGGCGGATCGCCACGAAGTATGGAGTCCGCTGTGTCGGTGATTTGCTCGTCGGATTCAAGTACATCGCCGAAGTGATGGACCGTGAAGGACCCGATGAGTTCGTTTTTGGCACCGAGGAATCGCACGGTTACCTCGTCGGCCAGTATTCACGTGACAAAGACGGTGCGGTTGCGTGCATGTTGATGAGCGAGCTCGCCGCGCGCCTGAAGAGTGAAGGTCGTTCGATGCACGACTATCTTGCCGAGCTCTATCGGACCCACGGTTACCATCGCGAATCGCTCATCAATCTGGTGATGGAAGGCAGCGAGGGGATGGCGGCGATGCAGCGATTGATGAAAGCGTTTCGCGCCGTGCCGCCCGCCAGTTTGGCGGGAGTGCCAGTCGCCAGTGTTCGCGATTACGAAGCCATGACGACCACGGTCCGCATCAACAACGAGCTGCAAACGAACGCCTTGGACGGGCCCACCGGCAACCTGATCATTCTCGACTTGGCCGAAGAAGGCAATTATGTCGCCGTTCGACCCAGCGGCACTGAGCCCAAGATTAAACTCTACGTGTTCACTCGATTGTCGCCCGATGCTTCGACGAACCTCGATCAAGCCGATGCGATGCTGAGTGAACGAATTGCGATGCTCGAAAAAGACGTCCGGGCGTTTGCCAAATCAAATGCCTAATCGCTTCGGAAATTGCGAAATGGCTAATCATTTGGAAACCGTCATCATGGCTCGCTTGATCATCCTTGTTGCTGCGACGTTCACGTCACTGTCGTCCGCCTTCGCTGGCATCTCGGCGGATAACGTGGTGGTGGTGGTGAATGCCGACTCCGTCGATTCACGCACGATCGCTAATCACTACGTCGAGCTGCGGAACATTCCGACGGGTAACGTCATCTATCTCGAGAATGTTCCGGATGGCCTGAAGGTTTCCCTCGACGATTTCAAAACACGAATCTTGTCGCCACTGCTCGAGCAAGTGAACCGGCGTGGGCTCGCCCGACAAACGCGTGTCATCGCCTATTCGGCCGGTTTTCCAACCGGTGTCGAGATCTCTTCGCACACCGCTCGGCTGACCGATGCGATGCAAAAGCAATATCAACTTCCGCTCGCGTCACTCAACTCGATGACGTTTTTCTATCGTTTCGTGCTCGCTGATGACCCGAGTTACCTGTCGTGGTACTCGAATCTTTACGCACGCAGCAAATTCGAACGCAACTTCATCAATCCGTTTGCGGGCGAGAAAGGCGAGTCTTTCGAAGCGGCCAAACTCGCTTTTGACGAACAGCGATTTGCTGAGTCCGGCAAGGCCTATCGAGAGTTATTTCTCGAATACACCACGCTGGCACCACTCGGAGTGCTCGCGGCTGAGTCGTTCGTCAAAGCCGACGACGAAGCGTCCGCGATCCCCATGATAGCTGCGGCGCTGCGCAGTGGTTGGACCTCGGGGACGTACTTGAAGGACAGCTCGGCGCTCGCGCCGCTGCTCGAGCAGCCGCTCGTCAAGAAGGAATTGTCGGCGGTGCGTGACTATCCCTCGACGGTCCAATACCCGATGGGTTTTCGCTCCACGGTCGGCTGGACGTCCGCGGGCAGCCCCGTGGGATCCGACCAAGGCGGCATGCCCTACTTGCTCTCGTGCTCGCTTGCGGTGATCCATCCGCACGCCAGCACGCTCGATCAAGCGGTGCAGGTGCTAGCGCGGAGTGCGACCTGTGATCGCACGTTCCCCAATGCGGATGTGCGGTTTTCCAACACCAAGGATGTGCGGACGACGACGCGATTCCCCGGCGTCGCCGACGCGCTGATTTGGCTCGGTAATCGCGAAGTTAAAACGGAAGTTTTCACGAGTGCCCTATCAACGTCAACCGGCAAGTGTGTGGGGATGATGCTCGGCACGGCGTCGCTGGACCTCTCGCGACCTGCATTCGAGTTCGTGCCCGGTGCGATCGCCGAGAACCTCACCAGCCTCGGCGGGGCATTTGAGACGCCCCAGCAAACGAAGCTCACCGATCTGTTGCACGCCGGCGCCGCGATGAGCAGCGGTGCGGTCGCAGAACCCTATTCGCTGCAGCCCAAGTTTCCGCTGCCCATTTTGTACCCCTACTACCTCGAGGGAATGGCGGCGATCGAAGCCTTCTACTCGTCCGTCACGTCGCCGTACCAGTTGATCATCGTTGGTGATCCGCTGGCCCAGCCCTACGCGCGATCGTCTGGGGACCTCGTCACGATCACGCCCGACCCAACGAACTCGCGGCGCATCGTGGTCAACCGCCGCCCGCTCGCTGGGTTGGATCCCAAGAAATATGCGTCCACGGTGGCCATGGAAGTTGTGCTCGCGGGCCGCCTCGTGGCTGAGTCCCAGCCGCAGGGCACCGTGGACTTCAACGTTTCCGGCGAGCTCGACGGCGCGTTCGATGTTCGCGTCGTGCTCGTGTCCGACCCGGTGCTTCAGACGCGAGTGGTGCACTCGGAGACCATTGAATTGTCACCCGTCGATGTGTTTGCAACCGCGACTGTGGGCCAAGGTGATGATGTTGATGTGCGTGTGATCGCGGACGGAGCGGATCGCATCGAACTTTATCATCATGGCGTGTTGATCGACAGCTCCAACTCCGCGGCCGCGACATTCAAAGTATCCCGTGACAAACTCGGTGACGGTCCGCTGCGTCTCTCTCCGGTGGCGAAGCGAAAGACACGCACGAGCCTCGGCCATTCGATCTTGTTGCCTGGGAATAGCTAGTCAGCGTTTTACTCCGCGAGTATTTCAATCACTCGATCTGCGGATCCCCAGGAAAGCGTGAGCCCGGAACCGCCGTGTCCATAGCAATGGACCAACTTCGATTGTTGTGCGTCACGTTCAATGCGAACGCTCCTCCGCACGGGTCGCAATCCCACACCGCAGCTCAACTGCGTTCGACCGCGCATGGACGGGAGCACTTGCGATACTCGCTCGATGACGTCGTCACACAGCTCGTCACGACGAAAAGTCAGCGGCTCACGGGGATCCAGCGGCACCGTGACTTCGATCGCCGTGCCACCGCAAAGCACATCATGACGACTGCCGTGACGCGGGACGATGTAGACCGGGGCATCGCGAAAGGGTGAGCGGTGCAAGGAGACGGCGGTGTCGATTTCCGGGGCGTCGACGATCACGACATGGCCCGCGAGTAATCGCATCGCATCCGTATCCGCGTCATCTTTGACGAGCGTCTTGGCACCCCAGCCCGTGCAATTGACGACGTGATCGAACTCGGGCGTGATGTCCGCGAGGCTATCGACCCAAGCCTCGTTGAATTGGACTTGAGTCGAACGACGCAATCGAGATTCGAGCCAACCCAGATAATCCGGCATCCGCGCCACGACACTCTTGAACCGCACCCGTTGCTCAAACTCCCACGTTTGACCCTTCCAGGCGAACGATTTTGACTCCGTCAACGGTTCCCAAGCGAAATCGATACCCCCGAGATGTCGCCACCAGTACGCGGTATCGAGTTCTCCGGCCAACTCCTTGGCGCCAGCCTCGGTCAACCATTCCTCGAAAGGAAATTCAGCGATACCGGCGGAAGGCTCAGCGGCCAGCCGCTGCAACTCGATGAGTGTCGTCGATGCGAGGCTGCGGTTGTACTCGCCCACCCAATACGGCGCCCAATACGCCGCCGCAACGAATGAAGTGAGTCGATCGAGCGGTTGCGGCGAGTACACGGTCACCGCTGCGCGATGCTCGAGCAATCGTGTGGCGACGGATAATCCGATCACGCCGCCACCGATGACTGCAATGCGACGGTCTCGCAACATTCGAAATCTCATTGAGTAGAGAGTGCGATCTAAAAAACGTCGCCGCAGTTTGCTGAAGAATGACTCGTTAACGGAGCGACTCAATCGATAGGAAAACCTCTTTTACGCAGCAGTGCGGACGTATCGACATCGCGACCGCGGAAGCGACGGAAACCTTCGGCAGGATCGATCGTGTCACCGACACTCATCACGTTGTCGTGCAAACTCTTGGCAACCGCGGGGTCATAGAAACTACCCGCTTCGACGAAAGCTTCTGCCGCATCGGCCGTCAGCGCGTCCGCCCACAGATAGCTGTAGTAGCCGGCCGAGTAACCATCGCTGCTGAACACGTGCGAAAAGTGTGGGGTTCGGTGTCGCATGACAATCTCGTTGGGCATCTTCAGCTCAGCAAGAGTCTCGCGTTCGAAAGCGTCCGGATCGATCGCCACATCGCCCGCTAAGTGCAATTTCATGTCGATGAGTGCACTGGCGAGAAACTCGACGGTAGCGAAGCCTTCGTTAAACGTCGACGCGAGTTCGATTTTGTCGACGAGCGATTGCGGCATCGGCTTGCCGGTCTCCACGTGAACGGCAAATCGGTTGAGCACTTCGGGGGTACTCAACCAGTGTTCATTCACTTGGGACGGAAACTCGACGTAGTCGCGGGCCACATTCGTTCCCGATTGCGACGGGTACTTGACCTTCGATAGCAACCCGTGCAGCGCGTGTCCGAATTCGTGGAACAACGTCACGGCGTCGTCCCAGGAAATTAAAACGGGTTCACCTGGGCGACCTTTGACGAAGTTCGAATTGTTCGAAACGATCGTCGTTACTGGCCCATCGAGATTGTCTTGGCCACGGTACGCATTCATCCATGCACCGCTGCGTTTGCCTTCGCGTGCGTACGGATCAAAGTACCAGACGCCAACATGATGGTTGTCGCCATCGAGCACTTCCCAGACTTCGACATCGGGATGAAACACGGGTAAATCGGTCAGCCGCTTGTACTGCAATCCATAAAGTTGCTGAGACGCCCACATCATCGCGTCGCGGAGCTTAACGAGTTGCAGGTACGGTTTGACCTCGTTGAAGTCCAAATCGTACTTGTCCTTGCGAACTTTCTCGGCGTAGTAGCGATAATCCCAGGGCTCGATCGTGATCTTGGCCTGTTCGGCGTCCGCGATCGACTGCATGTCGGCCACTTCCTCCTTGACGCGGGCGACGGCCTTGGGCCAGACGTTGAGCATCAATTGCATCGCGGCTTCGGGCGTCTTGGCCATTTGCGGCTCGAGCCGCCAATGAGCGTGGGTCGCGTAACCGAGCAATTTTGCACGACTCGCTCGCAACTTCAAAATTTCGGCAATGATCGCGTTGTTGTCGTACTTGTCGCCATTGTCACCCCGTCCGTAGTAGTTTTTCCACACTGTTTCGCGAAGCGCTCGGTCATCCGCGTAGGTGAGGAACGGGTCCATCGAGGAACGCGTGTTCGTCACC
>JBBSJZ010000367.1:0-6418 GCA_038256795.1 Pirellulales bacterium
CGAGCAAATTATCCCGACTCGTCGTCGTCGGGGCGAAGTGCAAGGTGCAAATCGGCGATGCGAGGACTCGATTCGCTTCTTCGGGAAACGGGCTACGCATGTTTCGGGTCCGCAAGCCCGCCTCGACGTGACCCAACGGAATCCCGCGGTAGAAACAAGCCAGTGCGGCCATCAACACCGTCGTGGTGTCTCCTTGCACGATCGCGAAATCCGGCTGCTCGCGTTCGAGCACCTCATCGATCCTAGCCATCAAGCGCGACGACAAACCCGCCAAAGTTTGGCTGGGCACCATCACATCGAGTTCCACATCGATCGGTATTTGAAAGATCTCGACGACCTGACGCAGCATCTCGCGATGTTGCCCCGTCGAAACCGCGAGCACCTCGAAACGGTCGTCCCCTGCCAATACTCGGATTACCGGCGCTAATTTAATCGCTTCTGGCCGCGTTCCAAAAAATACCGCTATTTTTTTTCTTGTCGTTTGCACGTCGCTCGCACCACGTCGATGGTTCTTTGCTGGTCTTCGGACGACATTGCGGAACCGCTCGGCAAGCACAAGCCGTCGCGAAACAATCGCTCAGAAACGCCGTTCGTGGCGGCCCGACAGTCCGCAAACGCGCTCTGCAGATGCATCGGCTTCCAAACCGGACGCGCCTCAATATTCTCGGCCTCAAGGGCTAACCGCACATCCTCGCGAGTTGCACCGAAACAACCCGGATCTATCGTCAGCGAAGTCAGCCATCGTGTCGAAAAGAATCCTTCCGGCTCAGGCATGAAGGTAACCCCCGGCAAATCTTGGAGGGCTTCAACGTAAGTCGAAAAAATGCGACGCCGAGCTGCCACTCGATCATCGAGCACTTCCAATTGCCCGCGTCCGATCGCGGCGAGAAGATTGCTGAGCCGGTAGTTGTAGCCGATTGTCGAGTGTTCGTAGTGGGGCGCCGCATCACGCGCTTGCGTCGCCAAAAACCGGGCCTCATTCGCCCACGCCTCATCTTCAGTCACCATCATTCCGCCACCGCTCGTGGTGATGATTTTGTTTCCATTGAAGGAAAAGCAACCGATCGCGCCGAAGCGGCCTGCTGCGATGTCTCGATGCGTCGCGCCGAGCGCCTCAGCCGCATCCTCAACGATCGGAATTCCGAAACGCAAACAGAGTGGCATCAGATCGCGATAGTTCGCGCACTGGCCGTTCACATCGACAATGACGACTGCCTTGGGCAATCGCTTCCTCACCGCACAACGGTTCAATTCATCCTCGAGCAATTGAGGATCCATATTCCAAGTCGCTTCATCGCTATCGATAAAGACTGGCCTTGCGCCCATGTACGATATTGCGTTCGCCGTCGCCACAAACGTCATCGATGACGTCAACACCTCGTCACCGGGCTGGATCTTGAGTAGCCGCAGTGAAAGATGAAGCGCCGCCGTTCCACTCGACACAGCCACGGCAAACTGCGAGCCGATTTTCTCAGCGAACTCCCGCTCGAACCCGTCGACATTCGGTCCGAGCGGTGCGATCCAATTGCTCTCAAACGCCTCGGTCAATCGAGCCAACTCCGTCGCCCCCATATGCGGCGGCGACAAGTAAACACGCGGTTTCACGTCTCTCAATTTCGTACCTCAAAAGGTCTCGCAGGGACCCCAACAACCATCGTCTTCGCCATCACGTCACGCGTCACTGTCGCACCCGCACCCACTATTGACCAAGCTCCGATCGAATGGCCGGGAAGCACCGTAGCCCCCGCACCAATCAATGCGCCGTCGCCGATGGAGACGCCTCCAGCAATCGTCGCACCACAGGCAACGTGGACGAAGTCACCAAGCGTACAATCATGATCAATGGAAGCGTTGGTATTGATGATGCACTGCTTACCAATCTTCACATCCTCGCTAACGCTAGCACCGCCCGCGACAAACGAGCCGGCACCTAGACACGCCGACGTAGCAACCCAAGCTCGCGGATGAACCGCGGTAACCCAAACAAGCTTCTCTCCACGGGCTGAGAAGTCGTCAGCGACGCGGCATCGATCTCGATTGCCGCCGATTCCAATGATCATTGGCATCACTCTCAATGACGCAACAAAATCCAGCTTGCCAATCACTCGTGATCCGGCAAACTTGCTTCCAATTGCCTTGGTATCGTCCAAGAAACCATCGACTCGGATTCCCAACTCTCGAAGCGCACCAGCGATCACCTTTCCGTGACCCCCAGCTCCCACGATATAGACTTCCGCGGGTATCATCGGGTGCTTCCCATTTCCATTGACTCCGCTGGCTCACCGTTTCCACTGAAGGGTGGCATCGTCGCGTGACTCTCCGCGTTGACCCCATGGCGTGACATCACCGTTCGAACTGTCAACAGCAGAATCTGAATATCCAGCCAAAAGCTTCGGTTTTCAACATACCAAACATCCATCTCAAATCGCTCCGGCCAATCGACTGAATTCCGCCCATTCACCTGCGCCCAGCCAGTAATACCAGGTCGTACTTCATGTCGACGCGACTGACGCTCGCTATACCGAGGCAAATACTCTGTCAAAAGCGGTCTCGGTCCCACCAAGCTCATGTCACCCAACAGTACATTCCACAATTCAGGAAGCTCATCAAGACTCGACTTGCGAAGATAGTTACCAAAACGGCTCAAACGCAGGTCATCTCTAAGCGGCATATTATTCGGGTCAGCCAACTCCAACATCGTTCGAAATTTAACGATCGTAAACGGCTTTCCATACAGTCCGAGACGCTCTTGTCGAAAAAACACTGGGCTTCCCAGACGCCAACGAACCAACATAGCTATTGTTAACAGCAGAGGACTCAGGATAGTAAGGGACACCAAAGCGACAACGAAATCGATTGATCGTCTGAACATAGTTATCATCGCTCCTCGCCAGATGGCTTCTTACTGCACGGTGACCGCGCTTCGATGACGTCGATCATTGCTTGATTAATCTGCTGGACACAAAATCTCTCTTCGGCCATACGTCGCCCTGCGACACCCATTGAGTCCAAAGCGTGCCCGTTACCGATGCACCAACTCATTCGCTCGACAAGCTGATCGACGCTCCCCGGGTCGACTAAGAAACCATTCACGCCGTCAACTACCGTTTCCCGGCATCCAGGCGCATTTGTCGTGATAATTGTTCGTCCTGTTGCCATCGCCTCGAGTACCGTTCGTGGCATTCCTTCATGGTAAGAAGGAAGAACAAAAACATGGCAAGACGCCAAAGAAGCACGTACGTCCTTCAATTCGCCAAGGAAATCGATCGCGCACTCATCAATCCATCTTTGCAATTCATCCTCGCCTATGCGATCCGGAGAGGTGTCAAGCATTCCTGCCAATTGAAACTGAGCGGTCGGGAACTTGCTCTTGACCTGTTTCGCTGCAGCGACAAACTCGCGAATTCCTTTGTCGCCCAGCAGCCTTGCAATGAGCAAAAACGTGATCTCGCTTTTTGGCATGTCAGCTTGGGAGAAATACTCTAAGTTGACGCCAGAACCACCTAATGTCAACGTTGCCTGGTCTGAAATAATTCCCAAATCTTCAAATGTCGCTACATTATCGCTGTTTTGAAAAAAAACCAGTTTCGCACGTCGCAAAGCAACTGTGTATAGAACAATCGCCAGCCACCGCACGAAGCGTCGTTTAATTGAGACTCCATGAAATGCGTAGCCCAATCCAGTGATCATTGGGTAAAAGTGCGAATGAGGCACCGAACGCAAAGCTAAACCACCCCAAATAATAGGCTTAATGGTGTACGCAATAACCGTATCAGGTTTCAGATCACGAAATTTCGCTCGCAGTTCTCTTAGCGTCGCGAGATCGGACGAGACCGAGAGTCCATTGCGTTGAACATGGTACGGAACGAACTCTGCTCCGAGGTTCACAATTGCCTGGACTTGAGAGACGCTCGCAGAAGAAGACATCGCAGTAACGCGATGACCACGCGCGACCAATGATCGAATTAAATCCCCGCGGAAATTGACAACGGAATCAACAAATGCACCGACGATCACTACGTGCTGAGTCATGTCCTCACCACATCGGATGCTAAAGTCTGGGGCAGTACCGATTCTCTAAGACTGGTTCTGCTAGGAAGGAATGCGACTCGACCTTGAAACGCGAATATAGACGATCGCATTGTGGCTGACGAGAAGCAGGCTGAAACAAAAAAAAGATGAAGTACGTCCCACCCTGACGAAAGCGACATCTGCGTTACGCAAACAATGAAAGCCCATATGAAACAAATTGGAATGCGATGAGGTGGGTGTCGCAATTCATTCTTAAACAAGGACAACGTAGCCAACGAAATGCAAAATAAAATTGGCATCGCAACAACAATCGAAAACAAAAAAAAACCTGCCTTGTGAAGCAGCGCTAGCAGTCCCACGTGGGGTGCCAAAGCATATGGATCAGCCGCATCAATATTGGTTGCAAATCGAGAGCCAAGACCTTTCCCAAAAATCTCGCTTCCTTCTAGATCGTCAAGCATTAACAGCACCTCTGTGTAGCGATCTTCATTCTCAAAAGTTGTCGATGAAATGCGATCCAGCAGAAGTGAATCTCCGGCCATACCTTGGTGGGAAATCGAACATCCGATCACTAATACTCCAAAGAGCCAAGCCAATGCTAGCCGGGTTCGGCCCTCGAACATAAGCGTGCAAAGGGACAACGCTGCTACGGCACAACAGGCAGTGCCCGAACGACTTGCGGAATCGTACGCTAGAATGACTGCCAGAAGCAGCGGTGCAAACGAAATCAAAAACCGCAGACTCAGTTTTGACAATCTTGATCCCAACGTCGCGCATACAATCGGACATGACATGCACAACAGAAAGATGGCGTCAAACTGAGAATACGTGTACGTACGCTCCGACTCGAAGGCGGGACTAACGTGTCCTGTCTGTGTGCCAACAATCGTCAGAACCCCGAGCATGAAAACGATCGGAACAAAACGACGACTGATAAATCGAGACGCCACGAGAGGAGACCGGGACGATCCCCAAAACAGTCCATAAAACATCGCCGACATAAAAACGACGTCGATGCCAATGAATCGAACTGCATTGCCGTGAATGAAACCGCTGACGAGCGAAATGCCAAACAGAATAAAAAGAGCAATAAAGCCTTTGCTCCGAAGAATTTCTGCTCGCGTCAACAAGACGCAACTCAATTCCGTGAATAGACCGAAGATGAAAAATAAATAGGGAAGCGGGATTGGGCCTAAGTGAATGTCACCCAAAAGAGTCTCGGGAGTACAGCGTACGCAAACAAGTAGCAATAGACACGTGTCGGAGCCTCGTTGAAGCATCGTCGACACGTCGGTCATGCTGTGCATCCGAGAGATCCTTGGTCGCGACGTCTAAGCACAAACTGAAGCTCAAAACCGCAATGAGCATTACTGTACAGATTGATGCTTACCACCAGTGCCTCATTAGCAGTTTCGGCATTCCAAACCGAAAATCACACTGCACAAGCGAAAGAATGCTAGCTTCGCGATTTTAAACAACGATTCTGACATCTCTCCACAATGGTTCTCTGTTGCGATGTCTGACGTTTGTACCGTGCAAGACGGCTAATTCGACGAACTACTCAAGTGATAAGTTTGGCGACTCTCCTGAAGTACATCGGCCCTCAGCGAGAATGCGACGGTAGATTGAGCAGAGACTCTCGCAAAAAGATTCGATAGAAAAATGCTGGATTGCGTAGTTTTGACTCTCGCGAATTCGTTTGCTTTTTGGTGGCTCGGAAAGTTGAATGCAGGCTAAGTCGCTTGCGCGATGGTAGTCCGGAAGCTTAAAAAGAAAATCGTGCTGCACTGGGCAAACGGCTTCTCGAATCGCCGGAATATCCGTTGCAACAAGAGGTACGCCGCTTGCCTGCGCTTCAACAAGAACATTTCCAAATCCTTCGAAGAGCGACGGAAACAGAAATAAATCAGCTGAAGCATAAAATGTTTTCACGTTATCTTGGCGTCCATGAATGCTGACCCGATCGCAGATACCTAGCGAATGCACCATCGATTCAACGCTTTTCCGCAATGGCCCATCGCCTACTAACGACAAATGCAAGTCGTCACGGCACTGGCACATCAAATTGAAAATTTGCAAGATTCCTTCGTGATTTTTTTGAGACTTCATTGCGCCGACGTTGAGCACATGCTTTCGTCTCGGGTCGATACCGATTGCCGTCTTGGCCTCGCAACGGCTCGTTGCAGGATTTGATGTGTCAACTCCGTTATACAGAAGGGAAAAACGCTCTGGAACTCGTCGCCAGTTTGCTTGATAAGAATCAAGGTTAGCGCATGAATGCCCTAATATCAGATCGGCGTTCATTATCGTTTGCGCCTTGTGCCAATTGAGCCACGCTCTACGCAACTGGCGTAAAATAGGCGCTCGGTCTAAGGAATGCCCAGGA
>JBBSJZ010000368.1:0-6403 GCA_038256795.1 Pirellulales bacterium
CCCACACACTGCAGGTGCGATCGCGCGAGCTTCTCGGTTTTTAAATGCCGAAAACTGTTGATCGTGTTGAAGGCCACGTCGTAGGGCCGCGTGACGGTGAAGTCCGCCATGTCATCGACCGTGACGCGAGACTTCACGCCCAGTCGCGCCAGTCGCGCATTGCAAAAATCGACCGACTTGGCATTCAAGTCGAGACCGCCAATGTCGACGCCTCGCTTGGCGAGCGATTGCAGCAGCCGTCCGGTGCCACAGGCCGGTTCATAAAATCGCTTTGCCTTGCGTTTCATGAACCGCGCCGCGCATGCCAGGATGAACTTGGTCTCCGCCGCACAATCGGCGCCAAAGACAAGGTCGTAGTACTTGGGGTGGTCGTATATCGACTCGTTGATCGTTTCCATCGTCTTTGTTACCGGATCGGCTCCAAACCGAGTCCACGCCGAATCAATCCCATGTGGCCCGTGTGGATCGGCTCGTGCAACGGACAAAACAACACCGCACCGAGCTTGATCGGGTACACCGCGTACGGCATCTCGACGGGCTCGAGCAACACCTCCACCGCGACACCGCGGATCTCCGCAATCGATTGTCGGTGGATGCGATCCAGCCGCTCCAGAAGCTCTGTCGGCGAAGGCTGCGTCGACGCATCCGCCGACGGCACGCTGCCGCGACCGTACGCTTTGCGAAATCGGCCAGGGACCAGATCGAGGTCGTCTTCCTGGCGGCCACGGATGCGAAACATCAACAATCCATACTGGCTGACCGCGAGATGCCCGACGTGCCATGCGATTGGCGCGGGTAGACCCTGCGGCACTTCGAACCAACGATCATGAGGCACCGACTCGAGTAATTGGAGCGTGTATGTCCGCACAAAATCGAGCTGACCCAGCGCCGACGTGAGCATCGTCTGCGCCTCATCAGCCGTCGGCAGCGATAAAGGTGATTCGTTCATTCCAGGATGATAACCGAGGAGGGAAGTAGTTGGCAGTTGACGCGAGCGGGCCCGATCGGCTCCTTGACGATGCGCAAGAATGGGACGGCGCGCTAGTGGGAAAGACTCGAAGGGGACGGCGTTAATCGTGCTCGGCGCGTCCATACGGTGGCTTCTTGACCGAACCTTGACGACGGATAGTCTGTCGTTTTGAGACAACCGATGTGACCATAGCGAATGAGGATAGGGAGCGGCGATGGCAATGGATACCGAAGTCGCCAGCGAGGGGACTATCCACAATGAGCGATTGATTCTGCTCGTCCTTGCCGCCGTCCAGTTCATCACCATCGTCGACTTCATGATCGTGATGCCGCTGGGGCCGCAACTCTTGAGATCCTTGCGAATCACTCCGGCTCAGTTCGGTTTGATCGTTTCGTCTTACACCTTCGCCGCCGGCGTCGCAGGTCTCGTCGCCTCGGGGATCGTTGACCGTTTTTCGCGGCGATCCGCGTTCTTGTTCCTGTACTCCGGTTTCCTGCTGGGGACACTGCTATGCGGGCTTTCCAGCAGCTACGGAAGCGTGGTGCTCTCACGCGTGTTCGCGGGTGCCTTCGGAGGGATCGTCGGTGGGATCTCGATGGCCATCATCGGCGACGTGTTCCCGGATTCTCGAAGAGGACGCGCCACAGGATTGATGATGACCGGATTCGCGGTCGCCTCGGTCGCTGGCGTACCCCTGGGTTTGTTAATCGGTACCAATCTGGGTTGGCAGATGAGCTTCATTGCACTGGCGGCTTTGGGCACGCCGGTTTGGGTCATGGCTTGGATATCGCTGCCGCCACTGAATGATCATGCGACGCAATCACGTGTATCGATCATCAAATCCCTGCACCTGACATTCATGAATCGCAACCATCTCAATGCGTTCGCGTTGATCGTTGCGCTAACGATGAGTGGGTTTTTAGTGTTTCCGTACTTGAGTGTCGCGTTGGTGGGCAACGTCGGCATGACCGAGAATCAGTTGCCGCTGGTGTATATCGCCGGCGGTATCCTGACGTTCATCGCATCCCCCGTCGTCGGCCGCTGTGCCGACAGATACGGCAAGCTGCTGGTGTTCCGGATCATCACGCCAATATCCGCTGCACTCCTGATCGCGATCACGCACTTGCCCCGATCGGCGATTCCCCTTGCCATCGCCGTTTTCGGCAGCCTGATGGTGTGCAACGTCGGTCGCATGATCCCCGCGATGGCACTGGTGATCGGCAGCGTGCTGCCCAAGAATCGTGGATCGTTTTTGAGTGCCAATTCGTCGGTGCAGCACATCACCAGCGGCGTAGCGGCCTACGTCGGCGGACTGATTGTCGTCGAAGCACCTGATGGTCGCCTCGAAAAATTCGGACAGGTGGGGCTGATCGCTGCGATGTTCTCGTTGCTGGCTTGGTGGTTGGCGGGCAGACTGCGATCGGCCATCGCCCCGGCAACGACGGCCTACGAGGTCTGTCTACCCGCTGCGGCCGAAGCGACCGCTGCGGCCGGTGAGTACACGACCACCCAGGCGGACGACTTGAGTTTGCGAACTGAGGCAAGTCGGTCCTGAGCGACAAAATTCCCCAAAAGGGCTTGCCCGCACCGCGCTTACTGTGCATGCTGTGTATATGTCAATGCACAGTTGGATCACCCTTTCACAGAGCGACCCACGGCCGCTGTACCTGCAAGTCATCTCGCAGCTCAAGCGGCGTGTGGCTGCTGGCGATTTGAAGTCCGGCGACCCATTGCCTTCCATCCGGCAGTTAGCGTCGGAGCTAAAGATCAGTGTGATCACGATCAAACGTGCCTACTTGGAACTGGAGCGCGACGGCGTGATTTTCACGCGTCAGGGCAAGGGGTCGACCGTTGCCGATCGCTCCAATCTGCAGAATTGCGTGCAGGAAGAAGAACTCAGTGACCACATTCGGCAAGCGGTGAGCCTGGGTCTGCTACTGGGTAAATCAAAAACGGAGATGCAGAGACGGATTGCGGAAGCCTACGAACAAACCCTGAAGGGGAGCTAATGAGGACCAAACTTGATGATCCAAGACTTCACGACTCGAACCAGGGGGCCGGTGCAACTTGTCCTTCGGCAGTCTCCTTGAAAAGTATTTCAAAGGCCTACAAGCACTTTGCATTGACCGACATTTCGCTCGACTTTCAGCGCGGCACGGTCGCAGGGCTGATCGGACCCAATGGTGCCGGTAAATCGACCACGCTGCGGATACTGATGGGTCTTGTGCGACCTGACTCGGGAAGCGTGAGTGTCCTTGGTCAGCCCATCTCGTCCAACGAAGCGTCGGCAAAGCAGGATATCGGATTCTTTAGCGACGACATGCGGCTGTACAAAGCCGAGTCATTGGCTTGGCACATGCAACTGGTTCGCTCCTTCTATCCCAGTTGGGATGATGGCTATGCGAACGAACTTCTGCACCGTTTCGGTTTGATCGGGGATCAAATCGTCAAGGGCCTTTCGCATGGGCAGCGAGTCAAGTCGATGCTCATGCTAATTTTGGCCCGACGGCCACGGCTGCTGATTCTTGACGAGCCCACCAACGGCCTGGATCCGGTCGCCAAGCACGAAGTTCTGGGCGAATTGATGCGAATCGTGGAGGATGCGGATAGAACCATGATCTTCTCCTCACACAACACACAAGATGTGGAACAGATCAGCGACACGATTACGTTCATCGATCGTGGTCGGGTGATCGCATCGAGCGACCGGGATCAATTTCTGGAATCCTGGCGACGTATCAGGATTTCAGTTCCCGAAACTTGGGAGATACCACGCATTGATGGCCTCATCGGTGAATCAACGTTTGCCAAGCTACGTGTGTTAACGACCGACCAGTACGTCCCTGAATTATCGGCGCGATTGTGCGCCGATGGTGCCGAGATTGAATCAGTCGATACCATGACGTTGGAAGAAATTTTCGTCAGCTCAGTCATGCGTCAGAGAGAGGCACCAGGATCATGAATTTGCAGGTCATTCGACTTCTGTTTTTGAAAGATTTGTTCCTCAGCCGGAAATTCCTGTTTGGTTATTTGGTGGGCGGTCTGGTGGCGGCGGGGATCACCTGTATTCCCAACCAAGCGGCTTCGTACGTTGGATTCATCTTGATGATTACCGTCGCGATCGCTGCGGGAATCCACTTCATTGGCAATCTGATGCTCGGTGAGTCGACTGATCAAACCCGGATGTTCGTGATGAGCTTACCGATCAGCCTGCTGGACTACTCGCTGGGGAAGATCTCCGTTGTGATTACCACCTACCTGATGCCTTGGACAGTGATGTTCGCGGGTTCCACGATCTGCGCGTTTATTTTTCCCTGGGCCAACCGTGGTTCGGTGGTCGTTCTTACTGCGATCTTTCTGTTTTTACTGAGTTCGTTCATGGTCCAACTAGTCACCGCGATCGTATCCGAATCGGTGGGCTGGACGATTGGCATCATGGTGGCCTGCAATGTGATGTTGAATTTGTTCCTGATGAAACTCTTTGAAGTTCCCGAGGTCGCAGAAATCGTTGAGAGCGATGTGGTGATCTGGCCGACGGCTGTGATTCAGATCCTGATCATCGAAGCGATCGTGATCGCCGCCTCCCTGGCGATCGCAATCGCGTTTCAGACCCGTAAAAGAGACCTGATCTGAATGTTCGAGCGGATCCACTATTTGGATAACTTGCGGGCGCTGGCGATGTTGTTGGGTGTGCTGCTTCATGCAGGATTGGCTTATGCGGAGCCAGCCCGATCGATTTGGCTGGCGACCAATCCCGAAGGGAGTGTGGTCATTGATGCGAGTATCTGGTTCATTCATCTGTTTCGCATGGGTTTGTTCTTCCTGATCTCCGGTTACTTTGCCAGGCTGGTTCTGGAACGAAAAGGAATGAAATATTTCGTCAAGGCCCGCTGTCTTCGACTGCTGCTCCCGTTCTTGCTCTTCTATCCGGTCTTGCTGGTCGCGATCACCATGGTGATCGTGTTTGCCGTGTCGTATTTGACGGAGCCGCAGGGGGTGATGGGCATGGTCGCTGCGGCCAGTCAAGGAGCCGATGCGGGAGCGGCGGAGGTGGCCGCACCGGGCACGATGCATCTTTGGTTCTTGTATTACCTAATGGCCTTTTCAACGCTCGGTGCCATCGCGTATCGATTGCCAACCTTGAACATCGACGGCTGGAAATGGAACTCCAGTTTGCTGTACTTCGTTCCGTTGCTATTAGCGCCCGCTGCATGGATCGGAGGAAGTCCTCTTCCGGCACCCGAAGCCTTCGTTCCTATCGCCTGGCCGTTCGGCTTCTACGGACTCTTCTTCTTGGCGGGCTGGCAATTGTATGAACGCGAAAGTTTTTTGGATCGCTGGCAACCCCATGCTTGGCCCATCGTCGTGGTATGCATTTTTTTGTACGTTCCCTATTACTTCTGGATGCCGAAACTAGACCTTGGCGTTCTGCTGAGCGGGTCAACGGGACAAGGTCCTTGGCGTGCGGGAGCACTCGCTTTGCTGACCGCCTACCTGTCGGTGTTGTTGTCGATCGCATCGCTACTGTTGGGCAAACGCTATCTGTCCAGCAGGAGTCCTTGGCTCAGTTTCGTCGCGGACTCTTCGTATTGGGTGTATTTGATCCACTTGCCAATCGTGATGTTTCTGCAAACACTTTTGATCCCATTGGCGTGGCCCCTGGGAATCAAGCTGCTTAGCGTGATCGTGGCAACTTTATTGATTTGCGTGGCCAGCTATGTCGTGTTCGTCCGCTACACGCCGCTGGGATGGATGTTGCACGGGAAGCGATCGTTTCCATAGTCGACTTCATTTGGGCGATGCAAATTTGTCCGCCTGCGCTGTGCGGAAATGCCGAAAGCGTTGAAGGGTGCACCATCGGCTCTTGCCGGCACCCATTGTTTCTCGTTCGACTGCACTCTTAATCGATCCGGAACGGCGGAGCGAGCGAAGGCCGGAGGCCCTAGAACCTCGTTCTGGCTCAGCCGTCGGCGGGCGACACTCAAATTGGCGTGCAAATCGCAGTGACGAGGTTCCTCGCCGCCAGATTGCGGCGGAATCGGAGACCTCAACTTGACGCTCGGGTTGGTCACAACGGTTGCGCGGTCGAATTGCAGCATTGGCCAAGAGTGTTAAACTGGGGATCTCGTGATCGATAGCGGCGACCGACTTTGGCCGTCCGCTTTCCCCGCGCCCGTCCATCCTCCTCGGAACCCGAAATCATCTTTCGGGCTGTACTTCGCTATGGCTGAATTGCATCACGAATGTGGTGTCGCGGCGATCTATCACCTTTCCGGACACGGGCGTAGCCCGATGTGCACGGAAGATGGCCCGCGTCAAATTTCGCGACTTTTACCCCGGATGTTGCTGGACATTCAAAACCGCGGCCAACTCGCGGCGGGGATGAGCACGTACGATCCCGAGCGTCCGACGCTGCTCAAGACCCGGCGGGAC
>JBBSJZ010000369.1:0-6374 GCA_038256795.1 Pirellulales bacterium
CGTAAAAGACATCAGCGGTAGGAAACTGGGTGCCAAGAGGGAACGCTTCGGGTTAAGATTTTTCCTAGGCGAGCGTCGGTCTCATGCTTACTCACTTCCTCGATGCTTTGTTGGAAAAGGCGGTGCGCGGGGGGTAGGGTCATCGCTGCCGCTCGTCCAAGCAGCCGTCATTCGTGCTCGCGGCACTCGTTTCTTGCCCATTCTTACCATGAGAGTTCAATGCAGATGCCCATCCTCAGATCCGTTCTCCAGCTCGGACTCAGTTCGCTGGCGATCCTCGGCGCGACGCTCGTTTCCGCCCAAGATGTCGAAACGATCGCGCCTCTCACGGTCGAAGAAATGGCGCTGGCGGAGGTGATCGACGAAGTGACTTTGCGAAGTCACATCCGCTTCTTGGCGGACGATTTGCTCGAGGGTCGCGGGCCGGGCTCGCGCGGTGACGCGATCACTCAATTGTACCTCGCGACTCAGTTCCAATCGCTCGGTTTGAAACCGGCTGCGGCGGATGGAGGTTGGCTGCAACGCGTCCCCCTCGTCGGCGTTCGCACGCATGCACCCGGGGAAGTGACCTTTCGCGGCGATGGCAACTCCGTGACGCTTGAGTCAGTGGTCGACTTCATGTCCAGCATCGGGCATCCCGTCGAAAAAATGAGCGTCAAGGATGCCGAAGTGGTATTCGTCGGTTATGGGATCGAAGCACCGGAGTACCAGTGGGATGATTACAAGGATGTCGATCTCGCCGGAAAAATAGTGATGGTGATGAACAACGATCCTGCGGATGATCCGTCGTTGTTTGAAGGTCGGCGGCGGCTCTATTATGGCCGCTGGGATTACAAGTATGAGACCGCCGCACGCAAGGGTGCTCTCGGTGCAATCATCATCCACACCACGCCATCGGCAGGTTACCCCTGGCAAGTCATCCAAACGTCTTGGAGCGGCGAAGAGTTCGAGTTGCGCGGGATCGAAGGCCCGCGATTGGATTTGAAAGCCTGGGCGACCGATGAAGGGGCCCAGAAGATCATGGCGCTCGCGGGTAAGAATCTTGACGAACTTCGTGCCGCCGCCGAGTCGCGTGAGTTCCAACCGGTGCCGCTGGGTGTGTCACTCTCGATCGACTTGACGGCTGACGTGCGCGAGCAAGATACCGCGAACGTGTTGGGATTGCTCGAAGGCAGCGATCCGAAACTCAAAGACCAGGTGCTCGTCTACATGGCCCACCATGATCACCTCGGATTGGCGGCCGAACGGGATGCGAACGGCGACAATATTTATAACGGGGCCATCGACAATGCTTCGGGTACCGCTGCACTTTTGGCGATGGCCAAAGCGTACTCAGAGCTCCATCCGAAGCCGTCACGCTCGATCCTTTTCGCCGCCGTCTCCGCCGAAGAGCAAGGGCTGCTGGGTTCGAAGTACTTCGCCGCGGATCCACCGATTCATCCGGGAAAACTAGCGGCGGTGATCAATATGGATGGCACCAACATTCTCGGCCGCACCCATGATGTGAACGTCATCGGCATGGGCAAGTCGAACTTGGATGGCTTTGTCAAAGCGGTCGCGCAATCGCAACAGCGAATCGTGACGGCGGATCATTTCCCGGATCGTGGCTACTACTACCGCTCCGATCAATTCAGTCTCGCGAAGATCGGTGTTCCCGGCGTCTACCTGCACTCGGGCATCAACGTGATCGGCAAACCGGATGGCTGGGGCAAAGAACAATTGGACGAGTGGGTCGAAAAGATCTACCACCAACCGAGCGACGAGTACCGCGAAGATTGGGACCTGTCCGGCGCGATCGAAGACATCCAATTGCTGTTCCACGTCGGTCGCCGGGTGGCGGAGCATCCCCAAATCCCCGCGTGGACCGCAGGCGATGAATTCGAAGCCGCTAGGAAGGCGGCATTGGAGTCGCAATAGCGATGCTTCAACTTCGTGAAAACAGGATTTGGGGACCTCAGCCGAAGTTGTTTCTGAGCCGAGCCTAACCGGCGTGCCGAAGAGTCGATTAGGGGCGATTCCACCAAATCGTCAGATCCGGCTCCGAAGCACTGCCGTCGCGTAAGAAATTTCCGACGGCGATATCCGTACGGCCGTCGTTGTCAAAGTCATCGAGTTCGAGCGAGATGTGATTGTAAAGACCCGATTCGAGCTTTGACGCCATGAAGGTTCCGGGCTCGGTTTGCGTCAACATCATCAGTGACGTGACTCCGGCCGCTGCGAATTCTCGAGTGATGTCTCCGGCGAGCAGCGAACAGGCGACGATGTCCACATCGCCATCTCCGTCCATGTCAGCGGCTTTTGCATTGAGTACGCCCGGCATGTTGGCGACGGCGTGATGAATGAAGGGGAACGATTGAATGCCATCGACGAGCCCCGGGTTCTCAAGCCACTGGATACCGTGATGGGGTTTGTAGCCTCGGTCGAACGAGTCGCCGTTGGTGTAGAGCACATCGGTATCACCGTCGGCGTCCATGTCGACGAGTTGGATACCGCTCGACCCGTAGGCTGGATCGGGTGCTCGCCAAACAACTTGGGGTGTGAAGTTACCATGGCCATCGTTGATGAACGCTTCGACGATTTCATGCTCTTGGCTGATGAGGGCGATAAAATCCAAATCTCCGTCGCCCTCCAAATCGAGGGGCGGAATATGGACGGGGCCGTTGCGTCCGTCGATCACTTTCATTCCGAATTGCAATGGTCCATCATCGTTAGCTTTCCCCTCATTGATCAATAAAAACACCTTGCCGGTCATTCGCCAACCGAATTCGGCGACGAGCACGTCGGTGTCACCGTCGCCGTCAAAGTCCCCGGGTCGGACATCCGCAACACGGCTGAGCCCCTCGGCGAGGACGATGCTTTCGTAGCGCTCGTCCGCTTCGGATGTCCGACGCAGCCACATCACTCGACCCAGATCACTATCGTTGGCATTGAACTCCCCGATGTCGGCGACCACCAAATCGATCAAGCCATCAGCATCGAGATCACATGTCTCGGCGTGGACGGGTTGCAGCAGCGTTGCCAACTTTCGGGTCTCGCCCGGCCCATGCGACTTGACCGCGCCCGTCCCGATGTCGCAGTAAACGAGCGAGCGTCCGCCGCCCCCACCGAGATCCAACCAGCGCACGTTGGTCACGCCCGGCGGACGCGAGCCAGCCAATCGCACCGCTTGAGGTTCCAACACGAGCGAGCATGGCGGCAAACCCTCGGTGACTTCCGCGATGACAAATTTTTCGGGAGCTTGTGATTCAAAGTACTCGACGACGGACGCTTGACTCGGCAACTCCAGATCTGTGCGGGCTGAGAATTCGTAGAGTGAAAACCCTTGCTCGATTTCGCCGAGCCACTCGCCCTTGGGCGAACTCGCCGGCCGTGGCATGGCATGACAATTCCCGCAAAACGTTTCGATCGTCGCTCGTGATTCCGCCGTGAGCGTGATGCGAGCAACGGGCGCTTCATCCGTCACGCCCGATGATTCGGGAATCCGTGGCAACACCGCCGACTCGCGACAACCGCTACTTGCGAGACCACCGACCAAGAGGATGATTGCGCCGACGGGACCGTGAATACGCATCGAGATCACGGGGAACCCATTTCGAGGTGGGAAGGGAATGGACAAAAACGAAAATCGAAACATGACTTCGGTTGTATTCTAGGGGCTCGCTTCGGCCGGGACTAGGATCATCAATGGGCGAACACAGCGGGGTTGCTTGAAGTATATTCGCAGCGGAAGTGCCGGAACCCTCGATAGATTTCGCAGGCGGGGGCTGGCACGGCAGTGAGATCCTGCGGCTAACGCGCCCAACCGAAAGATGAGTGTCACTTTGCTTCGCACGATCGCCTCGTCGTCCCCAACGCACGCGAACGTTTTTGTCGTGCTTGCACTGTTGATCATCGTCGGCTGCGGCACCACCTCGCCGCCAACCGAGCCGACACCACCGACGCGTACGTCGACGAATCCTCTCAGCGATATGAAGGCAGCGATCCGCGGCCAAGTTTGGCACGAAGCGGCGCTATTTACCGACGAGGTGCTGGCGAAGTACCCCGATGAGCCTGAAATTTTAGCCCTCGTCGCCCAGGTCGCCCACCACAATGACCGGCCCGATCGAGCCGCGGAATTGTTGGTGCGAGCATGTCGATCCGAATCACTCGAGAATGAAAAAAGACTTCAACAGGCGACGATCGCGCTCGTCGGCGTGGGACGGTTGCACGACGCGATCGAGCTGCTTGACGAAGCGGTCACGCAGCATCCCGAGCAACTGCAATCGCGCCGTTGGTTGTTCGACTTCTGCATGGGGACCGAGGATCGTCCGCGAGGCATGCCACACGGACAAGCACTGCTGCGGCAACGAAACTTTGATCTCGAATTGCTGCTGCTGCTTATCCCGACCCAGCGACGCACCCAGGACGCGAAGCCGCTGGAGGCGATGACGACGCGAAACCCCGATGACATCCGCCCGCTCGTGGGCGATGCGAGGGTCCAATTTGACGCCAGCGATTTCGACAAGGCGATACGGTTGTCGCGCGAGATCACCGTCAAGCACCCGACGTTTGTTCCCGCTCAGCTACTGCTCGGGCGCGCCCTCGCCGCCGCGGAACGGTGGAGCGAAATCGAGACGTGGGCGAATCAGCAGCCCCCGGGAATGCAGTCTTACGCGGACTATTGGATGACGCTCGGTGATTGGTCGCGCGGCATGAATGAGTCGCAGCAAGCCGTTCGTTGTTTTTGGGAAGCGACGCGAGTCGATCCGGATGCGTTGGAAGCTTGGTCAAAGCTGAGCGCGTCGCTCAAAGTCGTCGGCGAAACGGCCAACGTCGAAGCGATCGATCGCCGCGCCGCGTCGCTCAGCCAACTGAACCAGTTCAAAAATCGCTTCGAGCGAACTGGCAAAATCTCCCGAGCGATCGCATTGCAAATCATCGAGAATTTACGAGATCTGGGTCGGCTTTGGGAAGCGGAAGCCTGGGCATCGATCGCGATGACGTTGCCCGACGACGACTCCGTACCGCTGGAAGCGGCCCGCGCCGCCATCGTCGCCCAGCTCGGCACAAGCACGCCTTGGCAACTCACGACGGGGTTCCCTGAGTTGCAGTTGGATTTGGTGGAGTTCGCTCTGCCGACGATTCTCAACGTCGGCACCATCGACGCGATCGTGATTCCCTCGCGGCAAGAATCCACGGCGCCGTCCGGCACCGTCGCAGCGGGGATTGAATTCGACGACGAAGCCGAGACTCGCGGCGTGCGTTTTTTCGGTCGCACCAGCGATCACTTGGACCAGCCCGGAATCATGCTCCATGAGACACTCGGTTGCGGCGGCGGCGCGATCGATTTTGACTTGGACGGCTGGAGCGATTTGTACCTCGTGGCCGCTGGTGGAACACCGCCGGCACGAGATTCCGATGCCAATGCGATGCTGCGAAATCGCGACGGCATGTTCAGCGACGTCACGACGTACACTCGCGCGGGCGATCGCGGTTTCGGCCAAGGCGTCGCCGTGGGCGACGTCAATGAAGATGGGTTCCCAGACCTGCTCGTGCTCAACTATGGCCCCAACACGCTGTACCTCAACCAGGGCGATGGCACGTTCACGGATGCCAGTGATCGGCTTCACCCGACGCTGCAAGCGGATACATCCTGGTCCACGAGTGGCGCGATTGCGGACGTCGATGGCGATGCAATCGCGGATCTCGTCATCGTCAATTACTGCGCCGGTTTGGCCCCGGTGACCGAGACGTGCCCGATGGCCGACCAGGATGTTTTTCGCTCCTGCACCCCGGTGAAGTTTCCGGCGTTGGCGGATCAATTCATCCAAGGCCAATCCGATGGTTCGTTCAAGGACCAGACGGATGAGTGGGGCGTCAGCTCGCAATCGCCCGGACGTGGGTTGGGATTGATCGTCGGATCTCTCGACGGTGCCGCCGGGAATGATGTCTTCATCGCCAACGACATGACCAACAATCACTTTTGGAGTCGTGCTGAGAATGCGGACGGATTTCGGCTCGTTGATGCCGCGATGCCACGCGGGTTGGCCGCCGACGATCGCTTGCAAGCCCAGGGATCGATGGGCATCGCCGCCGCCGATTTCGATGGCGATGGTGACATGGATTTCTACGTCACCAACTTCGACAACGAGTACAACACGTATCACGACCAAATCCACGCCGGTATCTGGCAAGACCGAACCAGTGCCCTCAAACTCACGGCGCCGACCATGCCGCTCGTCGGCTTCGGAACTCAAGCGATCGACTTCGATCACGACGGCAATCTCGAGCTCGTCGTCACCAATGGTCACGTCGATTTATTCTCGCGAGGCGAAGAGCGAGTCGAGTATGCCCAACCGATGCAAGTATTTCGCCGCCAAGCCGATTCGACGTTC
>JBBSJZ010000370.1:0-6367 GCA_038256795.1 Pirellulales bacterium
CGATACAGCGGCAATTGCAGATCGATCCATTGCAACTCACCATCGCGTTTTACCAAGTGTTTCTTCTCGGGGATGTGCCCGTGAGTTTTGTAGTCCAGGATCGCCCAACGACCGGTTGAGGGATGAAAATCGATACGATCAAAACGTCCCCTGAGGCCCATCGTTTGTCCGTCGACTTCGATGCAGGCTCCCGTGTCTTCACTGACCGATGCTTCCACTTCTTTGATGATCCAACCCGCTGCGATACGTTCGGCTTGACGCTCCGCAACGACCTTCAAACGCCGCTCGGCTTGGGCGACCTGCAATCGCACGGCCGTCGCCGCGGCGTCGCCATAGGTCGCGTCGGCGAATGCGTGCAAGTGCTCGAGCAAGCTTGCCTGGATGCGCTGGACACTCGTCTCGTCCTTATCCGCTGACTTGCCGAAACGCTCGACCGCACCGTGAACCAAATCACCGAACTGGTTCGCCGCCAATTCCGACTCCACGTCATCAATCGGTCGCATCTTCAACACGTGGCGCAGATAGAACCGGTACGGACACGCGAGGTAGTCTTTGAACGCCGTCACACTCATCGTCTTCACGCGAACCGAGCGATCCAACGGAGGAATGACTAGCGGCTGGTCACGCGGCACATCGTCCCAGGGATGCCACAGCCGCACTTTTCCACGCACGCCTTCAAGCAAGTTCCGCACATGCCGTGCACAATCCTCCGGCTCGGTCGCCGCGATCAATCGGCTCGGCGGCGTCGGCGATCCATCCGCAGACGTCTTGCCGACAATGAAGCGTACCGCCGCGCGGCTTTTGAGAATTAACTCCATCGCATAGCAATCGCGGGCATACCGCCGATCGTTGTCACCGACACCCAATTTGGCGCGGAGCGATCCCGGCAAGAACGGATCGCTCGTTATCGCACCCGGTACAAACGGATGATTCAATCCGACCACCACCAGCGCCGGCGCGTCATCCAAGGCTAAATCGAGCCAACCGAGAATTTCGATATCGTCCGTTTGAGCCGTCTCATGAATCCGAATCTCAGCGGATCGTCCCAGCAACATCTGGAGTGCCGTGACGGCATCGACATCCACGTCGAGCGTCGCACTGAGCTCTCCGTAGCGGACGAGTTGCCGGCGCATCGCGCCGTATGCCAACTCGGACCGATCCGACTCGCTCTCGTCGCGTTCTCGTTCGACGTTCGTGTCGCCCGCGACCAGAACTAAAAAGCCGTCGATTTTCTGACACCACCGTGAAATCGACTGCGTCTCACCCGTGAGCGGCATCGTCCATTCGAGCACCATGTCGCGCACTCGCTCCGCCAGCGAGAAGTGTTCACGAGCCGACGGTGACAGCTTGCGATCCAGTTGCACGGGGTAATGGCTAGCCATCAACTGATCAAACGTCTCAAGCCAACCCTCACCCGGTTGAGTCTTCTCATTCGCTTTTAATCGCGAGTCGATCATCTCGTAGACATCCGCGTGCCGCACGAGCGCGGCGAGTGCCGGCCAAGTCCGTCGCTCAAGAAACGTGATCGTCAAATTCAATAGCCGCCCCACACCCGTCTCGGAAAGTTTCCACCCCAAATTGCGATGCACGTTCACTCCCCGCTGCTCGAACTCGACCTCGAGCGGGCCCACCTGCGCCTCGTCGGTGACGCCGATCGTGATTTGATCCGCCGAGAATCGATCACCATAATCGGCGAGCAATTCGGCGGTGGCGAGTGATTGATCAAAGATGTCGCCGGCTGGAACGAGGTGCCGGTCTTCGATCGGTAAGACAAGATTCTGCCAGGCGTCGACCTTGAGGCCACCCAGCTCGTTGAACCGTTTGGAGTCATTCGGATCAGCTGCAACGAGCGCGAACCGTGGACATGAGATCGCCCGCAGCATCGCCACGAGAGCATCGCTCAAGTCCGAGGTACCGATCATCACGAGCGCCGATGAGCACCGGCACTGGCCCATCGCCAGGGCTCGAGCGCGCACATGCGACGGGTCCGCCAACTCGGCATGGTCGAGCACCTGCAAGTACTCCGCAAATAACTCGTCGAGCAATCGCCATCGGTGTTTGTCATTGTCGCTCTCGGCCGCCTTGGCAACGTCCGCAAACGTCACGCATGACGAAGCCAATTCTTCGTGCAATCGTCGCAACGTCGATGCCAACTCCATCCAAGGGCTCAGATCCGAATCCGCCACAAGAGCTGGGGATAGCGACGATAATCTGGCCGGCGAAGAGCTGTTG
This sequence comes from Pirellulales bacterium, assembly GCA_038256795.1. Classification (GTDB taxonomy): domain Bacteria; phylum Planctomycetota; class Planctomycetia; order Pirellulales; family Pirellulaceae; genus JBBSJZ01. Next base: position 2,233 of record JBBSJZ010000370.1, read on the forward strand.
AGCACCTTGGCCCAGGCGAGCGTTTGCTCAAAGTCGATCGCGTGGCGGACCGGATTGAAGTAAAGCTGCTCCGCCAACTGGCCGACCGTAATCACTTTGGGCAGTGTCAGCTTTAAATCGTGCTCGGCTGCTTCCCACTGCAACAGCGACACGAACCGCTGCTGCGCGTGCGATCCCGGCAACGTGCAAACCACCCCACTCAGGTCCAACTCGACCGTCTTTGCAAACCGTCCCCTCAACCAAGCGACCGCCGACGGCAACAAAGGGTTTGCCGCTTCAAAAAAAACGGTCTCGGTCGCGTGGGCCGAAATAGCCATCGTCGTTCTCCCTCGTCTCGGCGGTCTTGTGAATGGAAGCCTCCAGTCTCGCAGACACGTTTGACACGTCTGGTCACAGGCTCGGAATTTTAAGGACGAAACCGAGCTCAACACAGGGGTGGCTCGCCATTGCCGACGCGTTAAAGCCTTCAGCTCTGACCTAAACCCGCACGGGTGAAGAACCGGTGAAGCACTCATTAAACATGGGTAAGCGCGACTTGGATTACCCCAAACCGCGGCTAGCATTCCGAGCACTCAACGTCTTCCAGGTGTTCGATACCGGACATCGGCCGCAATCTCAAAATCGAGGAGCATGCAAATGATTGACAAGCAGCATCGTTACCGAACCCCGACCCACAGGTGCCAGCAAGGATTCACACTCGTGGAATTGCTGGTGGTCATCGCCATCATCGGCATCCTAGTTGGATTGCTATTGCCGGCGGTACAGAACGCACGTGAAGCAGCGCGGCGAATGCAATGCTCGAATAACCTCAAACAGATTGTTCTCGCCGCAATCAATTTCGAGAGCACTTATATGAAGTTGCCCGAAGGACCCATGGATGGGCACCCCCAAGCTGTCAACAACAACTTGACTGCCAACCCATCCGGCTATCCTAGTAACAATCCCTGCTGCCGCGCCGCCAACCGCGTTGGCTGGAGTGCCCAGTATAAAATCCTGCCTTTCATGGAAGGTAACGCGGTCTACGAACTGGGCCGCGATGCCGATCCGCTTTGGGTGGGTGGTACGGCAATCAACGGCAGTAGCAATGAGAATGAGGTCGCCGCGAGCTTGGTGCCGACCTTCTATTGCCCGTCACGTCGTTTGCCCGAAGGATATGGAAGCGGGTTCGGACGAACCGACTATGCGGGATGCGCCGGATTCTACCATGGCCGTCCCGATTCGACCGTGAATTTCATTCCCGCCGCACCCCTGGGTGCGCCCGCAGTCGGCACGCGAACCAAAACGAACGGCGGACTGTCGCCGCGGCGGGGCGGTGCGATCGTGTGGCCCGGTATGGGTGACAAGCGGACGCTCGCCGGAATCCTCGATGGAACTTCCATGTCCATCATGTTTGCCGAGAAGGCGTTGCACCAAACCCAAAAAGGCCGCGACGGCGGCGACAACGAACGCTGGAACAACCCCGGCTGGGATGAGTGCGTGATGCGGTGGCACTTCCCACCCAAAAGTGATTTCCAAACGACTCTACCACCCACCCCGACGGGCACGAATTGGAATCGATACTTCGGAGCAACCCACGCGGCCGGTCTCTATGCCGGTTTCTGTGACGGATCCATTCGATTTTTCTCCTACAGCGTTGACGCTGAACTTTGGAAAAACCTCTGCGTCGTCGATGACGGCGAAGTGATTGATGGAGACTCGATCTAATGTTTAATCAATGCACTTCCGTCTTGATGATGGTTATCTTTGCAACCGTCCTTGGTTGCAGCAACGCACCCGCGCCGCCGCCGGTGATCGATGAGGCAATGCTCCGGCAAATTGACGCTGAGGACAAAGCCGTTGCCTCCGCAGAGTCGTCGATGTAATGACGCTCTCCAAAATCTTTATCCGCGGGTGCACGTCCGCGTTGATTGCTTCGACGCTGCTAGCCCCGGCACTCATCGGCTGCGGATGGCCCGTCGGTTCTGACACATCCTCGTCGCGGAACTTGCCGGAGACTTCTCGTGAGTTACCAGGTGCGCCCCGCATCGAAGACCTCACCGTATGGCGTCCGTATTTCAATACGACCGCCGGATCGGTCGAAGCCGGTAAGGTGATTGGAACCGCATTCACAACGCGGTTGAGCGAAGCCGAATCGCCGGTCGTCGTGACAGCGCTGCACCACTTTGGCGTTGGCTCTGGTCTTGACCGTGAATTGAACCCCAGTGAGCTAAGACGCGTCGTCCAGCGAGGTTTTTCCAGTGACGCATTCGGCATGTCCGATCGAATCTTTCATTTAGGGCAAGTGCGAAGTTTCCCCATCGAAGCGGGTGATGCCGCTGCCGAACAGCGCTGGATTGATCTGGATGTTGCGGTCTTCGAAATCGGCAATCAACTGCCAAAACGTTGGCTGGAACTGGGCGATGTCGCACCCGCGCTGGACCAACGCATATGGCTCGTGACGGCAGTGTTCGGTGGCGCCCCGGCGACTCAAAAGTGTCATCCGGCACGGGTGATTTCGAGCGATTCGACACACCAACTCTCGTATCGTTTTGAGAACACCAATCTTTCACTCGAGGCCACGGAAGGTGCTGCCCTCGTTTCCGACGATGGGTTCGTCATCGGCATCCATTTAGGGGGCGAAGCGACAGCAACCCATGTTGAAGGTTGGGGCGTCACTGCTACTGCGTTCAAGGATGCATGGGACGCCCATTAGAACCGGCACCTATTAACGTCACTTCAATCGCATGTTCGCGAGAGCTTCATGCTTGATTACTAGGATCGGGCGAGACCTTGACTCTCGGTTGTGAACCGATCGTTTTAAGAGACTGTTTAAGAGCTGTCTCACATAACCGAGTTGAACACTTTTTGACCCATTGAGGTATTTATGTTTTTCAAGCGTCGTGAACTGAAATCGTCGTCGCGAAAGCCCTCCGCGTCTGGCTCTTCTCGTCGAAGAGGGAAACGGTTGTTCGCCCTCCAAGCACAGGAGAATCGTCGCGTTATGTCAGCGGCGGTGTTGAATGAAATTAGCGTTAACCCCGACGGTGGCGACCAGCCTTGGGAGTTCGTGGAAATCAAGGGCGTCCCGAATTCGTTGATTACGGACTTGGATTTGGTTTCGCTCGAGGGTGACAACGCCGCGCAGGGAATTGCTGACCTGGTGTTTGATTTGCGTGGTGTTTCGTTCGGCAGCAACGGTCTAATCGTCTTGGCCCCAGCGAGGGCGGTCATTCGTTTGCGCAAGAAACGACGGTCATTCGTACAACGTCATTCTCGGTCGGTGGCGGTCAAACCCTTGAAAACGGAACGAATTCATTCGCCCTGATCTCGGGCGTCAACCCGATGGTCCAGGGCACGGACTACGACCTGACAAACAGTGGCATGCTAACGTTGCCCGCGGGTTCGGTTCTGGTTGACTCATTCGGCTTCAACGATGGCGGCGCCGGTGACATCGTTTGCTGGCCCAACGCTAACGCTTGACGGTGGAGCATTGGCTGGCACCGCGAGTCGTTTTCGGCACGATAACCGAGCGGGAACGGGGGACGCTTGGTACGCCGGATTCGTAGGTGCTTTGGGTGGTGTGACGTATCGCGCTTTCAGTACCAATTTCCCCGTCGGTGGCGAGTTGTCGCCTGGGTTCGTGAACAAGCCGGGAACCAATACCGCCCCGGTCGCGTTCCCAGACACTTACTCGGTCGAGCCGAGTGCGACGTTGACGGTGGCTGCGGGAGCTGGAGTGCTTGCCAACGACATTGATGCCGATGGCTTTCTCGCTCTCGTCAATGCGACCTTGGTGACGGGTCCTACGAATGGAACGCTCACCCTCAATTCCGATGGATCGTTGACATACGTCAATAACGGCACCGCCGGCATGGATTCATTCACCTATCAGGCATCAGATTTAGAATCGATTAGCAACACGGTCACCGTCAACATCAACGTCGAGCTCAATACAAATACTCCTCCGGTGTTGACGCTGGGTAACATGGCGACGCTAACGTTCCTGGAGAAGTCGATTGCTGTTGCACTCGCGCCGACTGCGACCGTGACCGACGCCGATTCGATGGACTTTGCCACAGGTTCACTGGTGGTAGAAATCATTGACCAAGGCACCACCAACGACCGGCTGTCGATTCCGAACCGAGGCACCGATGCG
>JBBSJZ010000371.1:0-6334 GCA_038256795.1 Pirellulales bacterium
ACACTCGAGCAGCTACTTCAGCTCGATCTCGCCCAAAGCATCTCCTGGACCCAGTGGGATGGTGAGATGCACCGTGGCGACGAAGAAGGTTTCGATTGGGAGGATTCGGTCGGCGGGGTGGGCGTCACCGCAGGGCTCGTCAGTGTCGGCTATGTCCTGTGGGCGCTTCGCGGCGGCCTTTTCCTCGCCACGGTCTACAGCGGGTTGCCGACGTGGCGGATGATCGACCCCACCACGCTCCTCGCCGCCTATCGCGGTTCACAAGCGAGCGGAAGTGATCGCATCGACGAAATTATCGGATAAGAAGCGGAAAACGATTTTAAGCCATCCTTTCACGCAAAGAGCTTCAAGCCGCGAGTCCATTCGCTCCTTCATGGTTCTGCATTGAAGCGATTGATTTTGCTGGCTGTATTAGCAACTCACTTCGGCTTATCGGCCGGTGTGAGAATGATTGCCTTGAGATTCACCACACCGCCGTTGATGATTTGCTTGACACGAACTTCAGCATGCTGCATTTCTGATTGCGGAAGCATGAAGTCGCCCAGCGGGTCGACCCGATAGTGATACCAACTGCGTGTACTCTCTGGCACAAATACTGCGGCCGTTGAACCGATGCTGATGTCCAACGCAGTGCCCTTGCCGTTGGCACGGGAGTAGACGAATTCGGCCGAATATCGACCGCCTGGAGCCAAAAAATCCCAAACGACATGATCGGTGGCTTTGCTCCAAAATCCGATTCGATGGGAACCAGGATGCGACTCGAGTTTCGCTACCGTGCCGATAACTTGAGAGTCCAAGGCACTCAGTACAATCGTGCCATCTTCATGAATCGTGGTGCGTTCAGTGATCAAGAACTGCAGCGAAATCCCGGGATTGTTGGAAGCGATTGGCAGCAGCACCGAAATCTCGGTCGCATCTCAATTGAAACGATACTCCAACGGTGTTTGATCCGGGTCGCTGGAGAGCCACACTTTCACGAAGCTGGGCAGCGGACCGACGAGGTGGACGACATTGTCAGCGGGCCACTGCGTTAACGCGAATTCACGAATCTGCGGCGACGCCGGATCCACAATCGTCAATTGGGATCGTTGGAAATCCGCCACGGTGTCGTCTGCACCAGCGCTTGTGCAACAGGCAAAAACAACCACGAGTGAAATCGGAAATGAACGCATGAAACAACTTCCTAAATAATCTTGCGATGGTGAACGATGAGCGTATGCATGACGTCGCTGCGACGGACGACTCCGAGCAATTCGTCCGGCTCATCGCGTCGGATGACGGCGGTACAGCCATCGTGAGTCCATATTCGCAGTTCGTTTACGGGGTAGTTCTACCCGCGAGGTAACGCCAATTCTTGAGGTACGATATCAGGTTCGACATCTCCGCGGGTGTGAGCAATTGTTCAAATCCGTCGGGCATCAGCGACACACCTCGAGCACCGAGCTCTTCGATCTCATCCCGAGGAATCGTCACGAACGTCCCTCCCGATACCTTCAACGTGACCGCATCGGCACGATCATCAACGAGCAACCCGTCAAACGCTTGGCCGCCCACCGTGAGCGCACTATACCGCACGAAACCGGCATCGATCGCGCGGCTCGGGTCCAAGATCGAAACGAGCAATGTGTCGGGCGTCTGCGTGCGGCTATCGCTAATGTCGGGACCCACGACGTGCCCCTCGCCCGCGATGACATGACACGCCGCGCAATGCTTCGCGAACAATCCACGTCCGAGTAGCGGATCAGCCTGCGTGACGAGCTGGTTTCGATATTGCTCGATCACGTGACCACGATCTTGCCCGGCTGCCTGCAACACTTTGCTGGCGCGGGCGGCGACACCGACATCGCTCGAGCCGCGAAGCCGCTCTGCATCTGCTGGCGGCAACAATCCCCTCGCTAACGTGCCGCCGGCGAGCGCATCCAGAACCCAGCGCTGTCCGTCCGGCTGCGACAAAGCGAGTTGCACCCCCGCGAGCGATGAAGCCCACGACAACTGAGCCATTCGAGACTCGAGCCATCGCAAGTGCTCGGCGAAGTCCTCTTCCGCGAAGAGACGCATCACCGCCGTTTGAACTTCAGCGCGAGTCATCTCGTCACGCAGACCGCGAAGCTCGGTTCGATCACCGAGCGCGGCGATCCGAATCGCTGCCACTCGTTGATCGCTACTCCGGCTCTGGTCCAGCGATATGGCGAGCGATGAAGCGACGAGATGCTGCCAACGCTGGCGATTCGCCTCTGAAAACTCCTCGACAAGTTTTTTGGGACTGCGGCGAGATCGCTCGACGCCGTCCATCCACGCCGCCGCGAGAGATTGAATATCGTCGTCGCTCACATCGAGCCAAAAGGGGTCCGCTTCGGGATTAGCTGCCGCGGCTCGTCGCAGCAATCGCGAGGCGATTTCCAGACGATGGGGTGACTCGCGTTGCAAAATTGCTCGTAGCAGCGGCTCGACATTAGCATCGGCAACCGCCCCCATCGCCAGGACAAACGTTGCATGTTGATCCGCTTCGCCCGATGCGATGGCGAGTGATTCGAGGGATGCGGGGTCCAACATTGATTCGGTGGACGCTAATGCCGTCACAGCAGCCAAGCGAACCGCCGCGACTTCGTCACCCACGAGCCGCGCCGCAACCTCCACCCCCGAATGCACATCCACGGCAAGTCGAGCGGCGACGGATCGTAGCTGCGAACTCGAACTATCGGCGAGAGCCTCAACATCGCCAATCTCCAGTGCACTGAAGTGTGCCAGCAGCGAAGCGGCCCGCGACAAGCCTGGCGCATTCCTCAACGAAGAGAATCGCTCACGAATGACGGCTACGGCATCGGGCCCTCGCTCGACCAACAATCGAGTCGCCTCGCTGCGTTGCCAAACATCGGAACTATCGAGCATTGTCACGAGCGCCCCCGCTTCACCCGACTCCGGCAAGTCCACGCGATAGGCATGATTCGAAGTTTGAATACGATAAATTCGTCCGCAATCGTTCCCGTATCGCTCATCGACGCGATGCTTGAGTTCGTCGGGCACCCACTCGGGATGCTCAATGACGGCGCGGTGCATGTCAACCACGTAAACGCATCCACCGGGGCCATCGACGAGATCGACTGGGCGGAACCAGGGGTCGCGACTCGCGATCGCTTCGCCAGGATCGAGGACGGTGGTCGAGATCGGCACCATTGCAGAATCGTCAACACGCGATCGCTGGATGAGGTACCCGGTCGGTTCACAGCACAACAAATTTCCCTGCCACGATTTCGGCAACGCACTGGCGGCGATGCGGTGCGGCGCACACGCGGCACTGTATTGCCCGGCATGCAGATTGCTAGTCGTCCAAGCTGCTGCGATCGGATGCACGGAGCTATCCGGGCCCGACGCACTGACGTCAACCACTAGGTCACCGGAACTCAACCAGGGGTCATGGGCGACGAGTGAAAGCGGTAGCACGGCTAACTTCGCAGGATTGCGATTGCTGGCACCGATTCGATTTCCGAAATCATCAATCGCCAGCCCATATTGGCTGTCGCCGGATACTGCACCGAAGTAACCACCATGGGGGTCGAAAGCAAAGTCGGCATGAATTAATCGGACGGGCTTTGCCGCACCGGACCATCGTGCGTCCGTCGATTCGATCGTGCCGCCACGAAGCCCTGCAGCGACATAAACGAGACCGTCCATACCGAGAGTCGGATGGTTCGCACGCAGTTGTTCATTATCTTCGGCGAACCCCGTGAACCATGTTTCTTCGAGATCGCAAATGTCGTCGCCATCGGTATCCGCCATGTACGCGATCCGACCCGCAAGTGTCACGATTACCCCGTCGCGCCAGGGTTGCACTCCCGTCGGAAACACGAGTCGGTCCGCGAACACCACCGCGTGTTCGTACACTCCATCGCCATCCAAATCACGAAGCACTCGAATCGATCCCGCAAACTCGGGTGTTGACGAAACACCATCGCCGGCCACGGGTCCCGTGGGGTAATCACGCATTTCGACGACCCACAATCGACCCTTCACATCAAATCTGGCAGCGACCGGATCAATCACCTCGGGCTCGCTGGCAACGAGCTCGATTCGGATCTCGGGGCTGGTCACAATACTCTCTAGCGATTCTGCTGGGGAAAGCGGAGTGCTACGGCTTACGAGAGCGACGGATGCGTCATCGGCACTTGCTAACCCGATGAGCATGGGCAAACTCAGTGATGCGATAAATAACGGGCGAAAAACAAGTGTCCGTTCGCACCAATGGGGTCGGAATTCATTCTTTCGCGCGATCCTAACCTGAAGCGATTTTAAACAGCGACGCATTCAAATAATCTCCTGGAAGGACGGCTTAGGAATCACTCGCATTTTCTCACCACTGTCCAGACTTCGTGCAGGGTGAAAGGTCCGAAAGAACGTCAGCTAGTGAGTCCGACATGATACCAACTCAGCCGACCAATCGCTGGTAGAAGACCACATCGAGCCAGTCGCCGAATTTGAAACCCACTTGCTTGAGCGTTCCGCCATGGGTGAATCCGAGCTGCTCGTGAAGCGCGATGCTGGTTTCGTTCTTGGCATCAATGACACCGAGCATCACGTGGACGCCTCGCGTCTCAGCAGCCGCGATTAACTCGAGCATCACACGTTTGCCGTAGCCGTTCCCGCGACGATCGCGGTGAACGTAAACCGAGTGCTCAACCGTGTGACGGTACCCCGCGAAGGAGCGAAAGAATCCGTACGTGGCGAACGCCACCAGGCAACCGTCGTCATTGACGAGTCCTAATACGGGAAAGTGGTTTTCGATTTTCACATCGAACCAGACTCTCATTTGGTCGATCGTTCGCGGTTCGTAATCGTAGAGTGCCGTGCTCGTCGCAATCGCTTCATTCAAGATCGCCAGGATCGCGTCGGCGTGTTCATCAAAGGTGCAATCAACGATGTGCATGCGTGCTCACGTCGCTAGCGGAATCGGATCAAACTGGTCAGTCGCCGCCACAGGCGCGCGCCGAGCGAAACTCGGTCGGCATCCATTCGCACCGTGCAATTGACCCCCGTCACCAGCGGCGCCGAGGTCGCATCGAGTTGGACTCGCACAACATACTTGGGAACCAAGGGCACCGTCGATCGGGCCGCCTCCGGATTGTCACGTCGCTCGATATTTTGGTCGGGTGTCCACTCGCCGCGCGCAACATCCGCAACCGTACCGACGAGCAGCGCACTCGGCATAGAATCGACGACGAGCCGGACACGGCTGCCGATCTCAATTCGTTGGACATCGGCCGCTTCCAAAGGGACTTCGACGTCCCACTCGTCCGTCACCATGACGCTAAACAGTTCCGTGCCCGATTCCAGGTGACAGTGTCGATTCGATTCGTCGACGCACCGACCCGACCAACTGGCAAGCGTCAAATCTTCGGCACGCTGCACTGCACGCTGGGGCGCGTCGATCAATCGACCGGACGCCGGCGCAGTGACCGTCAAACCATCCACGCGTGACACACGCGAGCGAAGTTGTTCCTCGAGATCCGTCAACATCGACTCCGCCGTCGGAAGCTGGTTGCCCGCTTCGTCCGCCGTCACTTGCGTCGCACGCAGCGAAGCGACGACACCCCGCTGGGTCAGCACCTTGCCGCGAAACTTCTCGGCCTCGAGCCTTGTGTCCGCGTTCTCGAGTCGCGCGATCACGTCGCCTGTTTCGACCACGTCACCGGATTGTGCCAGCACTTCCACCAATCGCCCCGCCGACGTCACGTACACGGGTGACTCGGTTCGCGGCACGATCCGCCCAAGTCCGGTTACCGTTGATGCCAACGGATAACAAGCGAAGCCCATCAGTGTGAAGGCAATGACGCCAGTCGAAAGAACACGTCGCATTCTTAATTGTCTCCGTCTAGCAGGATTCTTGAGCATTCGCAGCGGCGCTCGCACCATCGAGCCGACCGTGCCGACAGCCGCAATCACGCAGAGGAAGTAGCCGAGCGACTCGAGTCGATACGGACGCAGCATCAGCGACAGCACCCACACGATCACCACCGTTAGCACGATGCGATAGACATCTGCGGCAACGGCGTACACCATCAACGCGAGTCGCGTCGGCGCATCGAACTCGTCATCGATATTCTCTTCGATGCCGAAAAACCAACCGCCGAGTCGCGCGGTCAAAAGTCGTTTGGAAGTTTCACCGAGGTTCGGCACGTCACAAAGATCCGAAAGCACGTAGTAGCCGTCGTACCGCAACAGCGGATTCGCATTGAACAACAACGTGCTCACGCCACACACCATCATCACGTTCATCGCCATCACGTGCGGCACGCCCGCGGTCGTGTCGGCCCAGACGATCGTGGCGACGCTGGCGATG
>JBBSJZ010000372.1:0-6333 GCA_038256795.1 Pirellulales bacterium
AAGCTCGATGTCGTCGCGATCCCGACGAATCGCAGCATGTTGCGGATCGAACACCCCGACCTCATCTACTTGACCGAGAAGGACAAGTACAACGCCTTGGCCGACGACGTCGAACGCACGGCGAAGTGGGACGTGGTTTGCACCAAGGACACGGAAGTTTGGGGCCAAATCGAAAAGGAATCGGACACGGAGGTCACGATCGTCGCCAAGGGCGAAAAGACTCCGCAAACGTTTCCACGCAACAAAATCACGTCGATCGAGAAAATCGGTCGTCCGGTCTTGGTCGGTACGGTCAGTATCGAAAAGAGCGAACGATTGTCGCGGCTACTCGAACGTCGCGGCATCAAGCACGAAGTGCTCAACGCCAAGAACCACGAGCGTGAGGCCGAGATCGTCTCCCAAGCCGGCCGCATCGGCGCCGTGACGATTGCCACCAACATGGCCGGTCGGGGTACCGACATCGTCTTGGGAGGCAATCCCGAAACGATGGCCTGGGCCCAACTTCAGCACAAATACCCGACACGTCTCGAAGTGCCCGATGATGAGTGGAATGCACTCGTCGACGAAATCGAAGTGCGTGAGAAGATGCGTGAGGAAGGCGACATCGTGCGCGACCTCGGCGGGTTATATGTCATCGGCACCGAACGTCACGAGTCACGCCGCATCGTCTTGCAACTTCGCGGTCGCTGCGGTCGCCAAGGTGACCCCGGCAGCAGCCGCTTCTTTCTGTCGCTCGAAGACGACTTGATGCGAATCTTCGCGGGCGACTTCGTGAAGAGCATGATGGAACGCCTCGGTATGAAGGAAGGCGAAGCGATCGAGTCGAGTCTCGTCACACGCCGCATCGAAGCTGCTCAAAAGAAGGTCGAAGAACGTCACTTCGAGACGCGAAAGAGTCTGCTCGATTACGACGAAGTGATGGACGAACAGCGCAAACGCGTTTACCGCTACCGCCAGAACCTGTTGGACGGACACAGCTCGCGTAAGATGCTGCTCGATTTGATTCGCAGCCAGATCGATCGTTTTGTGGAAACTTTCCTCGAGCCGAATTACGGCGTCGAGTCGTTCGCCGCATTCGCGGGTTCCCAACTCGGCGTGCAATTGGACCCTCGAGATTTCCAAAACATGGATTTCACGATGGCGGACACGTACGCCAAGGACCAAGCCGAACGGGCGTCGGAAACCATCGTCTACGAAGCCGTCGAAGAAAATTTGCCGGAGTCGATGGAAGACGAGTGGAATTGGAAGGCGATGGCGACGTGGGCCAACACCCGTCTCGAAACCAACTACCAAGACCACCAACTGCGCAACATGACCCGCGACGACATGATCACCGCGTTGATCGAAAAGTCGCACGACCGGATCGAGAAAACGGACTTGAGCGAGAGTGCTCACTTGCTCGATGCGGACTTCGGGTTGCGAACGATGTGCGGATGGATGCGCCACAAATTCGGAATCGAAACCACCCCCGACGAGTTCCGCGAGATCGATGATACCCGCCGTGTCGCGGACACCTTGATGCAACGCGCCGAACAGGCCTACGCCGATAAGGAAGCCGAGTATCCCGTACTCGCCGGCATCTCGCGGTTCACCTCGAAACAGGGCACGCAAGTCTCACTCGATCGTGAGGGACTCGTCGATTGGATCAGCCGGCGGTTCGGCGTGACCTTGACCCTCGATGATGTCAAACTCAATCGCGACGAGCTGAAGGCACAATTGCTTCAGTACAGTCGGCATACCGGTGACCCGGCGGAGGCGCAGTACAAGCTCGCTGAAGACAAGTTGCAAGAACTATTCGGCAAGGCCGCTCCCGAAACGACTGCGGCCGTCGCCAGCGGTGGAAACGGTTCGTTCAATTCGTTGTCGGACTGGATGGCAAACGATCTTGGGCACAAGATGCAACGCGAGGATCTGAGGCGAATGAATCGCCGCCAACTGCAACTCGCGCTCGATGGTGCCGTCGACGATCGTTTTCACCCGGAAATGCGGCGGATGGAACGTCAAATTCTATTGAGCATCGTCGACGAGGCGTGGAAGAATCACTTGCTCACGATGGACCACTTGCGAAGCAGTGTCGGGCTCAAGGGCTATGCCCAACTCGATCCGAAAGTCGAATACAAACGCGAAGGCATGCGGTTGTTCGATGCGATGTGGAGCAGCATCGGAGAGCGGGTCACCGATCTGATTTTCCGCATGGAGTCGTTCAATGAGGATTTCATTCGGAGCACCTGGGTCGATGCGACGGCTCGCCATGACGACGCGCAGTCTTCGCCAGCGCTCGCGCGTGCGCTCGAGTCGGACACACCCTCACAACGTGCCGCCCAGTCCAGCAACCAGAATGATGACGTCAAACCGGAACCGATCCGTCACATGGGACCCAAGATCGGTCGCAATGATCCTTGCCCCTGTGGTAGCGGCAAAAAGTATAAAGCGTGCTGCATGCGGGACTCAAACTAGTTAACGCGGTCCAGCTAAGAACCATCTGGAAAGGATTCCGATGCTCGCCAATCTGATCTACATTGTCGCTCTCGTTCTAGCTTCGCCGCTCGTTGCCTACCGCATGCTTCGTCACGGACGATATCGCCGCGGCATTGCCCAAAAACTGTTCGGGCTAACGCGAGTCGATGCACAAGTTCTACTGCGTGCATCTGCCGGAGTGGTCCCGCACGAGCTCCATTGCGAAGACGAGCTCGATGCGCCCGCGGATGGCCACTGCGTCTGGATCCATGCCGTGAGTGTCGGCGAAGTCAATTTGCTACCCACCCTCGTTCGTCGACTCAAACGCCAGATCCCGCACTCGCGGATCGTCATCAGCACCTCGACGGACACCGGATACGACTTGGCACGGAAACACTTCGGTGATGACCGCGTCTTCTTTTGTCCCTTGGATTTTACCTGGGCGGTCTCGAGAACGTTCCGAAATCTTTGTCCGGAGTTGCTGGTGCTCACCGAGCTGGAACTCTGGCCGAACATGGTGGGGATTGCCGCAAGCTGCGAAGTTCCGGTCGCAGTCATCAACGGTCGATTAAGTCCGGCCAGCACCGCCCGCTATCAACAATTCGCTCGACTCACGCGACCGATTTTCGAGAGGCTCGCTTGGGTCGGCTGCCAGGACGAGACTTACCGACAACGCTTCGTCGCCTGCGGCGTCGACGATTCTCGGCTCACCGTTACCGGTTCCATGAAATTCGATAACGCATTGTTGTGTCGGGATAATCCCGACGTGCAACAACGATCGCAATGGGCGGGTGTCGATGCGTGGCACCGAGTCTGGGTGGTCGGAAGCACTCAAGCGGGCGAAGAAGCGATGGCCCTCGAAGTCTACCAGCAACTTCGTAGCGAGTTTGCGGAGCTTCGCTTGGTGATCGTGCCGCGACACGCCACCCGGTTCGAGTCCGTGGCCAGCGAGATTCACTCAGCTGGTTTGGTAGCGCATCGGCGCAGCTGCGATGCATCTCTCGACGCCACATCTTGGGACGGGGATCGAGTCATCCTCGTCGATACGATCGGTGAGCTCAAATACTGGTGGGGCGTCGGCCAGATCGCGACGGTCGGAGGCAGTTTCGGTAAGCGCGGCGGGCAAAACATGCTCGAGCCAGCGGGCTACGGTTCCGCCGTCTCGTTCGGACCCAACACTAAAAATTTCAACGAGATCGCCGATCGCTTACTCGCAGCCGGTGGCTCGGTTCGAGTGCAGGATTCGGTGGAACTGCGTGAATTCGTTCGTCGCTGTTTGATTGATCCACCTAGCGCCGATGCGCTCGGACGCGCCGCTCGCGAAGTGGTTCAAAAACACCGCGGCGCGACTGACCGCACCGTTGCCCAGCTCATGCAATGGTTCCCCGCCGCGACTCACCGCGAACGGGCCGCTTGATCCGAGGATCGCGTTCTCACCGCAAACCGCATATTTGCAGCGGAAAAATTCTCGAAAATCTTTGCTATTGACCTCAAGTTCTTCGATCCGCACAATCGCGGGTCGCTTGGGGAAGGTGGCGGGTTCGATGAACTCTGCGGCTTTCTCGACAGGGATGTGCGTTGAATCGAAAATTACCTGCCTCGTGGCTGGTTGACCGATTTGTGAAGCGGTTTCTCTTACCAGGGAGTTGTCGTTTGTCCCTCTCCGTGGACTTCGACTTGAAAGAGCGCGTGCGCACTGCCGTCGACATCGTCGATGTCATTGGCAGCCAGCTGGAATTGCGTCCGCAGGGTCGCAACTTCGTTGCCCGCTGTCCCTGGCACAACGATCGTCGTCCGTCGATGACCGTCAATCAAGAACGCCAAACCTGGAAGTGCTGGGTTTGTGACGTCGGCGGCGACATCTTCAGCTTTGTGATGCAGCGTGATGGCATCGACTTTCCCACCGCCCTACGTCAACTCGCTGAACAGGCTGGGATCCCGATCGAAGAAGTTCGCCGCGGCAAGCCGGTCCAGCCCGGAAGCCCCGAGGACAAAACGACCCTGTTCGCGGCGTTGAAGCTTGTTTCGGACGCTTATGTCAACGAGCTCGCCCACGGCACAAGCGCCGATTGCCAGATCGCTCGCGAGTACTTAGCCGCCCGTGGCATCAATGATGAGAACCGCGAACGATTCCAAATTGGGTACTCGCCGGATAGTTGGTCCTTTGCCGTCGATCTGCTCAAGAAAAATTCATTGAGCGCCGAAGTCGCCGAGGCCGCGGGCGTCGCGATCGATAAGCAAACCGGTCGCGGTCATTATGACCGCTTTCGCGGTCGGTTGATGTTCCCGATCCAAGACTTGCAAAACCGTGTCATTTCGCTGGGCGGACGCGTGATCCCCAAGATTGCGGAGCGAAGCGGTGAGGACTCGGCGGGTGCCAAGTACATCAATGGCCCCGAGACACGCGTGTTTCGCAAATCGCACCAGCTTTACGCTTTGCAGCTCGCCCGCGAAGCGATTCGTAAATCCGGCGAAGTGCTCGTGATGGAAGGTTACACCGACGTCGTCGCCGCGCGGCAATCCGGCGTCGAGAATGCGGTTGCGGTGTTGGGGACCGCACTGGGTGACGAACACGTCAAGATTTTGAAACGATTCGCCCAGCGCGTGGTGCTCGTGCTCGATGGTGACGACGCCGGCCAGCGACGTGCGGATGAAGTGCTCGAATTATTCATTCGCGCCGATGTCGATCTGCGCATTCTGACGCTACCCAATAACAACGATCCCGCTGAATACCTCGACGCCCACGGTTTGGAGTCGTTCAATCGACTCGTGACCGATGCGCCCGATGCACTCGATCACAAGTTCGCGAAACTCACCGAGGGAGTGGACATCACTCGCGACACCCACCGCGTCACGTCCGCGATCGATGGGATGCTCGGATTGCTTGCCAATGCACCCCGCGGTGACGGCTTGCGAGTCGATCAGTTGATGGTCCGATTGGCCCGGACTTTCGGTATCCCCACCGATCGCTTGCAGGCACGTTTCGAGACGTTGCGAAAGAAATCGTCCCAGCGGTTCGATCGTCGGAGTGCACCCCAAGGCGCCGATCAAGCGAATGCGAATGCACCGCATCGTCACCGTGCTTTGAATCCGAACGATGCGTTTGCCGAAAGCGCTGACGATGAATACGGTGATGCAAGCTTCGGCAATCATCAGCTCACTGGCACCCAAGCCGTTCGCGAGTCTCGCTATTCAATGCCGCCGCGATTGCCGTCGCTGTCGGGCATGGATCGCCAACTCTTTGAAGTTTTGATCGAAGCCCCCGAGCTTGCTGGTATGGCCGTCGAAGCGATTGATCCCGATTGGTTAGATAGCATTACAGCAAAAATGTTGCTTTCTGCGTACCAAGATTTGGACTTAGCCGGTCGCGAACTGGGAATCGATTCGTTACTATTAGCCATCGAGAACGAGTCGCTTAAAAGCGAAGTCGTGACGTTGCAGGAGCGAGTCACGAATCGCGACGGAAAATTGATGGAATCACCGGCACTGCAATATGCGGCATTGGTGACTCGGTTTCGAGAACGCGAATGGAACGTCGAGAAGACGCGTCAAATCGCCAAGCTGGAATCCAGCACGATGGCGGAAGACGAGGAGTTGGTTTTGCTGCAAGCGATCTTGGAAGCGGAACGAACCCGACACGGTGGCACCTCATCACCAAGGTGATGGAGCCGGCCAGTAGAAACGCTCCGACGACGGAGGAGCGAAAAGGAAGCTGAATACAAACGGAATTGATCATGGCCCACGCTCCCGGCGTGGACCCCTCCGCGATCCAATAAGGAGAGCGAGAAGACTGAAAACAGACAGTTAACGTCCAGGCATCCCGCTGCCTGGGCACCTATCCACGAAAATCGTACAGGAGACCTTTTTTCGCGACTG
>JBBSJZ010000373.1:0-6316 GCA_038256795.1 Pirellulales bacterium
ATGGAGATGCCAGCCGACTTGGCCGTCTTTGTTGTCGAGGAGCAAGACACCGTGAAAGCTCGTGTGGAACAGATGGCAGAGCATCTGGAAGGCCCAACCCATTCGGTTCACACTCATGTTCCGATTGGGTCACCATCTCGAGAATTGTTGCAAGTTTCTAAAACGACCAGCGCTGAGTTGATTGTGCTGGGAGCCGTCGGCCACTCTGCAATGGATCGCGTTTTGTTGGGAAGTGTTTCCGACTACGTCGCCACCCACGCGGACGTGTCCACGTTGGTCGTACGTCCGTTAAAGGACTCGGAAGTGCCACCCAAGCTGCAGAAAATTATCATTGCTTGCTCGGGAAGCCCACGGGATGCGTTGATGGTGGAGTGGCTGCGTTGCTTCAAGTTCAACCATGCGGTGGAAGTCCATTTGGTGCGAGTCCTCAGCCTCAACACGTTCTATCGGCAAGACATTCGTGTTAAAGCGTCGCACTACTGGAAATCGCTGACGATGGACGCGCGTCGGCAATTACTTGAAGTAGAAACTTCCCTGCAAACGATGGGATTGAACACGGAAACGCACCTGGTCGAAGCGGAGCACACTAGCGAGGCGCTTGTTGACTATGCGGAAGAACACGGTTGCGATTTGTTGATGACCGGTGACAGTGACAGTGGCCTGCTGGCGCGAGTGTTGCTGGGTAGCACATCGCGGTACGTGCTGCGTCATGCGACCTGCAGCGTGCTGATTGTTCGTGATGCCGCGGCTCGCAATTCGACGGATCATCATGTCGCGACCGAGGATTGAAGCACTCTGCAAAGCAAGTGACGTCGCCAGATGGTGGACGGACCGGCCAAACTCTAGCTTTCGCGAGCGTAGCTAAGATTACAAGGTTTAGGACCTTCACGTTGTCGTTGCCGGTATCGATGACGGCTCCTTCCGAAAGGCTAGCAATCGCAGCGCATTCAGAACAACGACCAAGGTCGAACCTTCATGCAGTGCAACGGCAGGCCCCATGCGGAGGCCGAAGATCGTGGCAGGGACGAGGAACGCGACCATACCGAGGCTGATCCACAAGTTCTGTTTGATGATACGTTTTGTCATGCGGCTCAACGCAATAGCGAACGGCAGATTGCTCAGGTTGTCGGCCATCAAAGCCACATCAGCGGTTTCCAATGCTACATCGGAACCGGCTGCGCCCATCGCAACGCCGACCGTTGCGTGGGCCATGGCAGGAGCGTCGTTGACTCCGTCACCGATCATGGCAACGGCAACTTCCGATCGCAATCGTTTGATCGACTCAACTTTGTCTTCAGGCATCAAATCACCCCAAGCTTCGTCAATGCCGACCGCATGCGCCACGGCGTCCGCGACGTTCTGGTTGTCACCCGAAATCATGATCATTCGCTCGATGCCAAGCTGGCGCAATTGCCGAATCGTTGACGCTGCCGATTCGCGTGGCGTGTCCATCACGCCGAGTACTCCAAGGTACGATTCGCCAAGCCGAACGATCATTGTCGTGCGACCTTCACTTTCCAACCGGTCAATCGTTGAGACGATGAAGTCGGGAAGAATCGGTCCGTCGACTTCTGAGAACAAATGTCGCTTGCCGATGTAGACTTGCTTTCCATCGATTTCGGCTGAGACTCCACGGCCAGTGATACTCTGCAATTGATCGGCTGGCGGAATATCATGAGCATTTCCCAACTTCTCTTTTCCATCACGAACGATCGCGGCAGCCAATGGATGATCGCTGAGACCCTCAACGGCAATCGCGATTTCCAGCAACTGAGTTTCTGTCGAATGTTCCGTCGCAATGATGTCGGTCAGTCGCGGTCGTCCTTCCGTCAATGTTCCCGTTTTATCAAACGCGATGGCGGCGACGCTGCCGAGGTCTTCCAACGGACCGCCGCCTTTGATGAGCACTCCGCCCCGTGCCGCTCTAGCAACTCCACTGAGAACTGCGCTCGGCGTCGAGATCGCCAGCGCACAAGGACTGGCCGCGACCAGCACAGCCATCGCTCGGTAGAACGACGCGGAAAACGGTTCACGAACGATGACCCACGCGAACAGCAAAGCGACGACGCTGGCCAACACGATGGGAACAAAAATTCGCTCGAACTTTTCAGCAAATCGCTGAGTTTGTGACTGTTGCGTTTCGGCTTCGTTGACCATCGTGACAACGCGAGCCAGCGTGGACTCGGTTGCCAGTCGAGTCACATGAACTTCGATTGCACCGTTTTGATTAATCGTTCCGGCGAAAACTCGATGTTCAGAAGGAAGTTTGTGTTCGTTCTTAATCGCTTCGTCGAGGTTGTCGACGCAGCGTTTGGTGACCGGCAAACTTTCGCCGGTGATGGGAGCTTGGTCGACGCTGCTCTCGCCCTTAACGACAATTCCATCAGCCGCGATTCGCTCGTTCGGTTTGACGATTACAACGTCACCGACAACCAGATCATCGACATGGACTTCGGTGATGCTACCGTTCCGCCGGACGACGGCCGTGTCGGGCGCTAGATCTGACAGAGCCTCGATCGCCCGCCGTGCTCGTCCCATCGCGTGATGTTCCAGCGAATGACTGATGCTGAACAAGAAAAGCAGCAACGCGCCTTCCGCCCAATTGCCAAGTGCGGCAGCTCCGATCGCAGCAACCAGCATTAGAAAGTCTATTTCGAGTTGCCTAACCCGCAGTTTTTGAATGGACTCGATGAGCGTGTAGTATCCGCCGAAGAAATAGGACGCCAAATAGAGCGTCAGCACGACTCCGGGTGACCGTTCAGTCGTCAAGCTGAGTATCCAGCCTGCGAGCAGGAACATGCCGCACAGAAGTGCGAAGACCAGTTCCGTTTTCGCACCGAACACTCCCCCGTGTCCGTGTTCAACCGCGTCGCCAGCTTTGCGGACACCTTCTACGCTCGCTTCTGCAGTCCGCAGACGTGGCAATGGCTCGAACGAGATTCCCGCTTTCGATACTTCCGACAAAACCGTCTTGTCGTCCGCAAACTGCCTGTCGAATTCGACTCGAATGACGCCGTCTTCAGCCACTCCAACGTCGATCACACCGCGGATCGCACTCAGCCGACCGCGAATCGTGCGAGCGTGACGAGCGTGCATCGGAGATGTTTCTAGCAACAGGTGCCCGTAGCGAGAATCCAACTGTGCACCGGTGCTCGCAACGAGCGAGCGCACTTCATTGAGCGAGATCCTCTGAGGATCAAAGTGGACACAGAACGAGTCAGACTGCTGGCCGTTTCCAGCTTGAACATGTGCCTTCTCGATGCCTCGATGAGAAGCAATCAGTCCACTCAACCGATGCACGCATTGGTCGTGCTTATCCGGTACACCAGGTAGCACCAACTGGATATCAAAACTAACTTTGTCACTCATCGCTATTCCACATTCCGGTCATGCTCGTGTAAATTAATGGGTCATTACGGTTCACTGCCATGACTTGATTCATTCTGTCACTGACCGCCAAACAAGAAACAAAAGCTAAATCGAGCAACCGCGGACACCAAAGCGATCGATAGTCCAGCAGCATTGGAGATGAGCGACCGTTTGGCAAGTGCAAAGTCGACCGGTGTCGTGGCCAAACAGCTACGTCATCACGCAGTCATACGACGGCGGCGACGATCATTGTTCGTCGCTACACACGTTCATCGCTTTGCCGGTTCCGATGATCGGAATTGCGAAGTCGCCATGACAGTTTGTGCAACTCCATCACCGGGAAGATTGTCAAGGCAAGCGAAAATAGGATGCCCCACTGTTGCATCGTAATCGGCTGCGTCTTGAGCAGAGATTGACCGACACTGGTGTGCATGGCGGCGAAGTGGATACCGAACGCGGTGACCGCACCGACCAATAAAACCGGACTGCGCAGCGGAGACATAACCAACGCGGATCGAGTTTCCGATCGACAATTGCCGATGTGGATGTTTTCAAAGAGTACCATCAATAACAACAACAGATTCCTCGCCGATCTGACTTGTTCCTCCGTCGCGTTCTCCGGCAGGAACCAACGAAAAACGCCGAAGCCGATCACACCCATCAACAGGGCGGCAATGGCGGTTCGTTCGATCATCAATTGATTGAAAATGCTTTCCTTTGGCGGTCTTGGTTCGCGTTTCAAGACGCCGCCCTCGTTCGGCTCGAACGCCAATGCGACATCCTGAATGCCACTGGTTACTAAATTTAGCCAGAGCAACTGCACCGGAAGCAAGGGAAGGTAAGGCGTCCCCGACGCGATTGCTAATGCCATTAGGACTAGTTCTGCGGCACCGGTCGAGATCAGCAAGTAGATGACCTTGCGAATGTTGTCGTAGGCAACTCGGCCTTCTTCAATACCCGCGACAATGGTGGCGAAATTGTCATCACTGATCACCAGTTCGCTCGCCTCGCGCGCCACGTCGGTGCCGCTCTTGCCCATTGCGACTCCGATGTTCGCTGCCTTCAGCGCCGGTGCGTCGTTCACACCGTCACCGGTTACGGCCACGAAATGCCCGACGCCACGAGTGGCATTCACGATTTCCAATTTCTGTCGCGGAGTCACTCGGGCGAAAACACGAACGCGGTCAATGATCTCGGGTAGTCGTTCCGGCGGAGTCTCAAGTAATTCATCACCGGTCATGACTTGGTCTTCCCGTTCGGCCAACCCCAACTCGCGAGCGATCGCCAAAGCAGTGACGCGATGATCACCCGTGACCATCGAAACCAGGACACCTGCATCGTGACAATCGTCGATCGCCTGTTGAACCCCCGGACGAAGCGGGTCGATCATCGCGACGAAACCCAAGAAGCGAAGATTCGTCGGCGTGGGCGGAACATCCCGAGTTGAGATCGCATCCGGTAGCTGTGCGTCAGCGATGGCTAACACACGGAATCCATGTGACGCCAGCTCGATCGCTTGGGATTCCAGTTCGGTGGGATTGAACTCAGAACTGCTGGAATGGCTGCACATCGCCAACACCCGTTCTGGTGCGCCTTTGACGAAAACGAGCGAGCCTTCACCGTCGCGATGGAACGTCGCAGCGTACTGGTACTCCGGTTCAAACGGAATTTGATTCACTTGCGGCAGCTGTTCGATTATCGCTTCGCGATTGCATTGTGATTTGCGAGCTACATTCAACAACGCGACGTCGACCGCGTCACCCAGCCATTGCCACTGACCGTTTCGCAGATGAAGCTCGCCTTCGTTGCAGAGTACCGCGGCGCGATGCAACAACCCGAGTGACGGATGTTCGGACGGAACGATCGGCGTCTCATTCTTTTCATCGGTGCATTCAAATAACTCGCCAATTGGCGCAAAGCCCTCGCCAGTGACTCGATAGTGCCGACCGTCGGGCAAGCGGATTTCGCGAACCGTCAACTCGTTGCACGTCAGCGTGCCGGTCTTGTCGGTCGCTATGAAAGTACAACTACCCAGTCCCTCGACGGCTGTCAGACGACGAACGATGAGACCTCGCTTGGCCATCCGCGTCGTCGCAATCGCGAGCGCTACGGTCATGGCA
Source organism: Pirellulales bacterium (assembly GCA_038256795.1). Lineage (GTDB taxonomy): Bacteria > Planctomycetota > Planctomycetia > Pirellulales > Pirellulaceae > JBBSJZ01. The sequence continues at coordinate 5,490 of JBBSJZ010000373.1, forward strand.
ACCGGCAAGCCTTCGGGGATCGCCGCGACCGCCAAAGCCACCGCAAACATGAACATCTCCGGCACCGCATAACCACCGACCGTAACGCCAAGAATTCCGATCGCAGCGGAAAGCACCAGGACCGCAACCGCGATGACTTTAGAGAATCGTTCCATCCGCTGGAGCAAGGGAGCTTGGCCACCGGACTCTCCCAACACGTCCAGTGCCAATTGCCCGACATTGGTCGAAGTACCTGTTGCAATCACGATTCCCTGGCCACGACCACGGGTCACGATCGAACCGGCCTGTGCCATGTTCAAACGGTCGGCCACCACCGTTTTTTCCTCGCAGATCAGCGTCGCGTCCTTCACCACTGGCAAGGACTCTCCGGTCAACAGCGACTCGTCTACTTCCAGTGCATGAGACTGAATCAGTCTTATGTCCGCCGGAACACGGTTACCCGATTCCAGCCACACAATGTCTCCTGGGACGACATCATCTGCCGCAATATCACGAACCTCGCCATCGCGACTGACCGAGGCCCGAATCTGCAACAGCTTCCGCAACGCGAGACTGCTTTGTTGAGCCTTCCATTCCTGCGTCGCTCCGATGACGGCGTTGAGTATTAAGACACCGACGATGAACCCGCCGTCTTTCCAGTCGCCCATCACGACGGAGACGATCGCAGCCAGCAACAGAATATAGATCAAGGGATTCATGAACTGGCGTACAACGATCACCGCCAGGGACGTCGGTGGACGTTGCGGCAGCAAGTTCTTGCCGAACTTTCCGATCCGCTCATCAGCTTCGGCTTGCGTCAATCCGCGTTCGTCGGCGTTCTGTCGCCC